>NZ_NSGT01000019.1:0-38921 GCF_009192905.1 Xanthomonas sp. LMG 12459 | reverse complement strand
GCTCCAGGTCCGCCGCCGGCAACGAATCCAAGTCCACGCCCTCGGACATCGCTTCGCTGCCCAGCAAGGCCGGCCCCAACGGCACCCTGCCGGCGGCGGACCTGGAGCGCGGCTGGCTGGTGGTGGCGGCAACCGATTCGAGCACCGGCACGCAACTGGCCTCGTACTCCAACGCCTGCGGCGCGGCGATGCGCTACTGCCTGGTCGCGCCCGGCACCGAGGTGTTCGTCGATCCCAAGGCGACCACCTCCACCAGCAACCCCGACTACTACTACGGCAGCGGCACCTCGTTCGCGGCGCCGCTGGTGTCCGGTGCGGCGGCGCTGGTCTGGCAGGCCTTCCCGTACTTCACCAACGACCTGGTCCGGCAGACCCTGCTCGGCACCGCCACCGACCTGGGCACGCCCGGCGTGGACGCGACCTTCGGCTACGGCCTGCTCAACGTCGGCAAGGCGGTGCAGGGACCGGGCCGCTTCGACTGGGGTGACGTGACGGTGGGATTCACCGGCAATTCGACCTGGGCCAACAACATCGCCGGCAGCGGCGGGCTGATCAAGCAGGGCAGCGGCACGCTGAATCTCAGCGGCACCCAGAACACCTACAGCGGCGACACCCAGGTGCAGGGCGGCACGCTCAGCGCGGCCAGCCTGGGCAGCTCGAACGTGGCGATCAGCAATGGCGCCACCTTCGTCGGCGCCGGCGCGCTCGGCGGCAGCGTCGCCAATGCCGGCACCTTTCAGGTCGGTGCGGCCACGCTGAGCCTGAGCGGCAACTACGTGCAGAGCAGCAACGGCCGCCTGGCGCTGCTGGTCGGCGACAAGCTCTCGGTCGGCGGCAGCGCCACCCTGCAGGGCGGTTCGCTGTACGTGCTCGGCAAGCGCGACTACGTGGTCAACAACACCGCGTACACGGTGCTGCAGGCCAACGGCGGGCTCACCGGCACCTTCGCCTCGGTGACCACGCCGTCGAACGTGTTCCTGACCTCGTCGCTGTCCTACGACGCCACCAGCGCCTCGATCACCGTGCAGTCGCTGAGCGTCACCGCGGCCGCGGCCAGCTTCGGCAACATCACCGCCGCTACGCTGGCCTCGGCGACGCGCGTGGACGCGGCGTTCGCGCAGCTCAACACGCAGCTGAGCCACGACCCGGCCACGGTCGATGGCGCCCTGCTCAAGGCGGCCGGCGCGGTGCAGCAGTCGCCGAGCGTGGCGGCGGCGTCGGCAACGCTGCGCAGCCTGTCCGGCGAGGCGCATGCCGCGGCCACCGCGATGACCTTCGACACGATGGATCTGCAGCGGCGCGCGCTGTCCAGCCGCTTCGATACGCTGCTCGACCAGCCGCGCGCGGTCGGCGCCTGGAGTCAGCGCCTGGGCGAGACCGGGCAGGGCAGCTTCGCCGGCAGCCAGTTCCAGCTCGATGGCTGGCTGATGGGCCAGGACCTGCGTCTGGGCGAGCACGCGGTGGCCGGCTTCGCCTTCGGCGAGAGCCGCGCCAGCGACGCCGGCAGCCTGGACCGCAGCCGCAACCGCCAGGTGCAGGGCCAGGCCTATCTCGGCGCGATGGCGGGCAATGCGTACGCGCTGGCGCAACTGGGCAGCGGCCAGTACCAGCGCCAGCTCGACCGCAGCCTGCTGCTCGGCGACACCGTCGCCGACGCCTCCAGCCGTTATGCCGGTCGCTTCCTGTCCTCCAGCGTGGAGGTCGGCTATCGGCTCGGGCGCGGCCCGGCGTGGCTGACCCCGTATGCCGGCGCCGACTACAGCCGCATCGACAGCGATGGCTTCCGCGAACAGGGCGGCGATGGCTTCGGGCTGATGGCCGGTGCCGCCAGTTCCTCGCGCAGCCAGGCGTTGGCCGGCCTGCGCGGCGGATTCGGCGGGCGCGGCTGGTCGCTGCAGGGCTATGCCGAGTGGCAGCAGACGCTGGCCGCGCAGGGGCTGGACCGGCAGGCCAGCTTCGTCGGCGTGAACGCGTGGGCGCCGCTGGTGGACCTGCAGCCGGCGCGCTCCGGCGGCCTGTTCGGCGCCAGCCTGCAGACGCGCTGGAATGGGGCGTTGCTGGGGCTGGGTTACGACCAGCGCTTCGGCCCGCGCGGCGACGACCGCGCGGTGTCGCTGCGCTATCGCCTGGGCTTCTGAGTTCCGGTGCCCGAACCGGCGCGTGCTGCGCCGGTGCGGGGTCGATCAGTCAGTCAAGCAGGGCCGGGACGTCCCGGCCCTGCGATCTGCGGCCTCCCGCCTGCGGCGCAGGCGGCGGCGCGAGGCATCACTCGCCGCGCAGGTGGCCCATCGAGCGCGGTGCGGTACGGCCCAGCGGCAGCTTGAGCTTGCCGATCGCCTGCATGCGCGCCTCGGCGATGCGGTCGGCGGCCTGTTGCGGCGGAATGTTCTCGCGCTCGGAGAGGTCGAAGATCTTGCCGAGGTTGTGGTACATGCTGCGGATCAGCCGCATCGCGCGTTCGCGGTTGTAGCCGTCGATCTCCAGCGACACGTTCATGACGCCGCCGGCGTTGACCGCGTAGTCGGGCGCGTAGAGGATGCCGCGGCGGTGCAGTTCCTCGCCGACCGCGGCATTGGCCAACTGGTTGTTGGCGGTGCCGCAGACGATCTTGACCTTGAGCCGCGGCAGCTTGGCCTCGTCGAGCGCGCTCTCCATGGCGCACGGTGCCAGCACGTCGGCGGCGACGTCGTAGATATCGTCCGGGTCCACCGCTTCGGCGCCGTATTCGGCCACCGCGCGCGCGACCAGCGCCTGGTCCAGGTCGGTCACGTACAGTTTGGCGCCGCGTTCCTTGAGCAGCTTCACCAGCTCCATGCCGATGTGGCCCAGGCCCTGCACGGCGATGCTGGTCTTGCCGATCTCCTCGTGGCCGAACTTGCGCTGCAGCGAGGCCATCAGCGCCTGCAGCGCGCCGTAGGCGGTGAACGGGGCCGGGTCGCCGGAGCCGCCGTGCACCTGGTGCACGCCGGTGACGTACTCGGTCTCCAGGTAGATCTGCTCCATGTCGTTGACGTCGGTGCCGACGTCCTCGGCGGTGATGTAGCGGCCGCCCAGCGAATCGACGTAGCGGCCGAAGGCACGAAACAGCGCTTCGGACTTGTCGCTCTTCGGGTCGCCGATGATCACCGCCTTGCCGCCGCCGATGTTGAGCCCGGCCAGCGCGTTCTTGTAGGTCATGGTGCGACTGAGCCGCAGCGCGTCCTGCAGGGCGGACTCGGTGTTGGCGTAGGGGCGCATGCGCACGCCGCCCAGCGCGGGGCCGAGCACGGTGTTGTGGATGGCGATGATCGCCTGCAGTCCCACGTCGCGGTTGTGGCAGAAGACGACCTGTTCGTGGCCGGTGTTGGCTAGCGTTTCGAAAAGCATGGGGGCTCCGCTGGCGTTGCAGGTGTCGGACACCATGGTCCAGGAACGTGCCTGGTGGGTGGCGCAAAACAAAAACGCGACGGTTCCGGAACAGGCCCTGAGCGTCGCGATGCCGACATTTTAAAGCAATTGCCGGCCGCCGGTGCGATGGCGTGGTGGCCGGGCGGGGCGGGCATCTCGTGGCGCTGTGCGACGCCACAGGCGGTGTGTGCGCGTTCGCCGGGAGGCGCGTGAGTCGCGGGAGAGGGCGGTTTTGGCGCCGGGCACATAGGGCGGGCGGCGCGATGTGGCCTGGGCCGGTCCCGCGGTCGCGGTGACCGATGCTGGTGCGGCGGGAGGAGGCGCACGTTGGCGCCATGGGCGGCAGCGATTGTTGACGCCTTGCCGCGGCCCAGCACGCCGCGGCGGCGTTGCCCGCGATCGCCGCCGGCACGGCGATCGCGGGCCCGGTTCGGGGAGCTGGGATTAGTGACGTGCCCAATAGCCGGCGTGGAAGCGATAGGCGGGGCCGTAGTGCTCCCAGCGCGGACCGACATAGACGTAGCCCGGCCGTTCCACCACGTAGCGGCCGGCGACCCAGACGTGGTGGCGTCCGTTCCATTGCCAGTAGCCGGGCATCCAGACATAGCCGGGCCGCACCACCACCCGTTCCACCCGAGGCGGCGGCGGGGCGGTGCGGACCGACAGTTCCACCACTTCGCGCGCCTGCGCGGGCGCGGCGGCCATGGCGCCGGCGAGCGCGCCGCCGAGCAGGGTGGCCAGCAACAAGGGACGAGCGAACATGCGATGTCTCCGAAGGCATCGGCGGGCTGCCGACGCGGGAGGAAACGCCGCGACCGACATGTGTGTTGACGCGCGGCCGAGGGCGTATTCATGCAGCGGATAGCCAGGCGCAGCGGCGCGCTAGCGGCAAGGGGACGCAGCTCTGCATGCTGCAGCGCAACCTGCCCGTGTCGCGCTGCGCGCCTAGAATCGCGGCATTCTCTTTTCGATGTCCGCACGATGAGCCTTCCCGCGTCCCGCGTTCCGTTGCCGCAGACCGACGCCAGTCCCCTGCGTTTCGTCACCGCCGCCAGCCTGTTCGACGGCCACGATGCGGCGATCAACATCATGCGCCGCCTGATCCAGGCGCAGGGCGCCGAGGTGATCCATCTCGGCCACAACCGCAGCGTCGAGGACGTGGTGCGCGCGGCGCTGCACGAGGATGCCGACGCGATCGCGCTGTCGTCCTACCAAGGCGGCCACGTGGAGTACTTCAAGTACATGGTGGACATGCTGCGCGAGCGCGGCGCCGCGCATGTACGGGTGTTCGGCGGCGGTGGCGGCACCATCACCCCGGAGGAAATCGCCGAACTGCAGGCCTACGGCGTGGAGCGCATCTACCACCCCAACGACGGCATGAAGATGGGCCTGGTGGAGATGATCGAGGACGTGGTGGCGCGTGCCGGGCAAGGGCGCGAAACCGCGGCGGAGGCGCGTGGCGCGACGCCGGCCGGCTCCCCGCTGCCGGACATCGACGACGAGATCGGGATCGGCCGGATGCTGTCGGCGATCGAGGACGGCGCGTTCTCGGAGGCGGAACTGGCGCTGTTGCGCAAGCAGTGGCAGTCCGGCACGGCGTCCGCGGCGGAGGCGCGCAGTCGGCGCGCCGCACCCGTGCTCGGCCTGACCGGCACCGGCGGTGCCGGCAAGTCCTCGGTCACCGACGAACTGCTCAACCGCTTCCTGGCCAGCTTCCCGCAGATGCGCATCGCGGTGGTCTCGGTCGACCCGAGCCGGCGCCGCACCGGCGGCGCGCTGCTCGGCGACCGCATCCGCATGAACGCGCTGCGCAGCCCGCGCGTGTACATGCGTTCGATGGCCACGCGGCGCCAGCACGCCGCCACCAACCGGGTGCTGAAGGACTGCATCGCGTTGTTGAAGGCGGTCGGCTACGACCTGGTGATCGTGGAGACCGCCGGTATCGGCCAGAGCGATTCGGAGATCGTCGACCTGGTCGATTTCCCGGTGTACGTGATGACCAGCGACTACGGTGCGCCGAGCCAGCTGGAGAAGATCGACATGCTCGACTTCGCGGAACTGGTGGTGCTGAACAAGTACGACCGGCGCGGCGCCGAGGACGCGTTGCGCGACGTGCGCAAGCAGTGGCGGCGCAACCGCGCGGCGTTCCAACTGGAGGACGAGGCGGTGCCGGTGTACCCGACCATCGCCAGCCAGTTCAACGACCCGGGCGTGAGTTGGATGTTCGTCAATCTGTGCCGCCTGCTGCGCGACAAGCTGGCCACGCAGGCGGACACCGCGGCAAATGCGCCGGGCGCACAGGCGCACTGCGATTTCCGCCCGCAGCTCGACACCACGCTGAAGGAGCCGCGCGCCACCGTGCTGATTCCCGGCGCACGCGTGCGCTACCTGGCCGAGATCGCCGAGCAGGGGCGCGCCCTCAATGCCGGCGTGCTGCGCCAGGCCGAGGCCGCCGACCGCGCGCAGGCGTTCTGGCAAGCGCTGCACGAACTGCAGGATCCGCAACTGCCGGCGCAACTGGAACTGTATGCGGCGCAGGATCTGCTGCCGGCGTCGCGTGCATCCGCCGATGCGTCCGCTGATGCCGTCGACGCCAGCCTGCTGCTCCTGCGCCAGCGCTACAACGATGCGCTGCAGTCGCTGTCCAGCGAGTCGCTGAAGCTGCTGCGCGAGTGGCCGCAGCGGCTGAAGTCGATCACCGACCCGGTCACCGA
The DNA here is from genome assembly GCF_009192905.1 of Xanthomonas sp. LMG 12459. Lineage (NCBI taxonomy): Bacteria > Pseudomonadati > Pseudomonadota > Gammaproteobacteria > Lysobacterales > Lysobacteraceae > Xanthomonas > Xanthomonas sp. LMG 12459. The sequence continues at coordinate 32,820 of NZ_NSGT01000019.1, read as the reverse complement.
GTATGCAGTGCGCGGCAAGCCGATCCGCGTGGAGAACTACCGGGAGTCGCTCAGCCACCAGTCCATTCCGAAGATCGCCGCTCCGCGCTACAAGAGCTGGGGCGAACTGCTGACCTTCCTCGGCAAGGAGAACCTGCCCGGCAGCTATCCGTACACCGGCGGCGTGTATCCGTACCGGCGCACCGGCGAGGATCCGATCCGCATGTTCGCCGGCGAGGGCACGCCCGAGCGCACCAACCGGCGCTTCCACTACCTGAGCGTCGGCCAGCCGGCCGCGCGCCTGTCCACCGCCTTCGACAGCGTCACCCTGTACGGCGAGGACCCGGCGCCGCGCCCGGACATCTACGGCAAGATCGGCAACTCCGGGGTCAACATTCCGACCCTGGACGACATGAAGAAGCTGTACTCCGGCTTCGACCTGTGCGCGCCGACCACCAGCGTGTCGATGACCATCAACGGTCCGGCGCCGATGATCCTGGCGATGTTCATGAACACCGCCATCGACCAGCAGGTGGAGAAACATCTCAAGGCCGATGCGCAGCGCTGGGCCCAGGCCGAGCAGACCCTGGCCCGATTGTTCGAAGGCCGCGAACGCCCGCGCTATCACGGCGCGTTGCCGCCGGGCAACGACGGCCTCGGCCTGGCCCTGCTCGGGGTCAGCGGCGACCAGTTGGTGGATGCGGAGACCTACGCGCAGATCAAGGCGCAGACCCTGTCCAGCGTGCGCGGCACGGTGCAGGCCGACATTCTCAAGGAAGACCAGGCGCAGAACACCTGCATCTTCAGCACCGAGTTCGCGCTGCGCATGATGGGCGACATCCAGCAGTATTTCGTCGAGCAGAAGGTGCGCAACTTCTACTCGGTGTCGATCTCCGGCTATCACATCGCCGAGGCCGGGGCGAACCCGATCAGCCAGCTCGCCTTCACCCTCAGCAACGGCTTCACCATCGTCGAGTACTACCTGGCGCGCGGCATGCACATCGACGATTTCGCGCCGAACCTGAGCTTCTTCTTCAGCAACGGCATGGACCCGGAGTACACGGTGATCGGCCGGGTGGCGCGGCGGATCTGGGCACGGGCGATGCGCGAGCGCTACGGCGGCAACGAGCGCAGCCAGATGATGAAGTACCACATCCAGACCTCGGGCCGTTCGCTGCACGCGCAGGAGATCCAGTTCAACGACATCCGCACCACGCTGCAGGCGCTGTACGCGCTGTTCGACAACTGCAACAGCCTGCACACCAACGCCTACGACGAGGCGATCACCACGCCGACCGAGGAAAGCGTGCGCCGCGCGGTGGCGATCCAGATGATCATCAACAAGGAGCTGGGGCTGAACTTCTGCGAGAACCCCTGGCAGGGCAGCTTCATCATCGAGCAGCTCACCGACCTGGTGGAAGAAGCGGTGTACAAGGAGTTCGAGGCGATCAGCGAGCGCGGTGGTGTGCTCGGCGCGATGGACACCATGTACCAGCGCGGCAAGATCCAGGAAGAGAGTCTGTACTACGAACACAAGAAGCACGACGGCAGTCTGCCGCTGGTCGGGGTCAACACCTTCCTGCCCAAGGAGCATGCCGGCGAGACCGCGACCGAGATCGAGCTGATCCGCTCCACCGAGCAGGAAAAGGACCAGCAGATCGGCAACGTGCGCGACTGGCAGCAGCGCCGCAACGCGCTGGCGCTGGCCGCCGACGGCGCCGGCCTGGGCGCGCTGCAGCGCACCGCGCGCGAGCGCCGCAACGTGTTCGCGGCGCTGATGGAGGCGGTCAAGACTCACAGCCTGGGCCAGATCAGCCATGCGCTGTACGAGGTGGGCGGCGAGTATCGGCGCAACATGTAGGCGCCGACGGTCGTGGCTGCCGACGCCGGCGCGCCGGCGTCGGCGAGGGGGCCTGCCGCGTGCGCTTCTGCGGCGCCGCGCTAGCGCATGCGGCAATCTTGCGGCCGCGGCCTGGGCGGTCTCATAGTGTCCCATCGATTCACGCAGAGGATGCCGATGAAAGTCTGGGGAGCATTGGCAGTGTTGATGGCGTGCGCGGCGACGACCCGCGCGGCGGAACCGGCCGGGGATGGGGCGGCGGGGCCGTTGTTCGACACCGTCGCGGCGCTGGACCAGCGCCTGTTCGAGGCCTACAACCGCTGCGACCTGGCGGCGTTCGAGTCGTCGTTCGTGCCGGACGTGGAGTTCTACCACGACACCGGCGGCGTCACCTGGGACCGCGCGAGCGTCGTCGACAACACGCGCAAATGGATCTGCGGCAAGGTCCGCCGCGAGTTGCTGCCCGGTACGTTGCGGGTCTATCCGATCAAGGACTTCGGGGCGATCGAGGAAGGCGAGCACCGCTTCTGCGAGCTGGCCAGCGGCCGCTGCGAGGGCATCGCCAAGTTCGTGATGGTGTGGCGCCAGGACCCGGACGGTTGGAAGTTGACGCGGGTACTCAGCTACGGGCATCGCACCGCGCCCGCAGTGGCGCCGCACTGAGCGAGGGGGCGGCCGTTGCCCCCCATAGGGCGGCGTTCAAGCCCCATCGCCCCGACCATACCCGCCACGTGCCGTCCGCAGGCGGCAGCGAGGAGCGGCGCAACAGGCTGCTGGAGTGGTGAAGGGCGCTGTCGGCACGCCGCTTGCTTGCAGCTGAGTGGCGCGATCGCGCGTTGTCCATGACCGCCTCACGGCGGTCGGCCACCGCATCACGTCGGCGTTGCGCAGAAACCCGCGCGGCGTGCTTGAATGACATGGCGTGCCGCGTGGGCGCGCACCGGTGGCCGGGCGCGGGGACCTGGCGATGTTTTGCGGATGACGACGATCGTGCCGATCATGTGGATTGCCATCAGTGCGGGTGCGCTGGTGCTGGGGGGCGGACTGTGGTGGTGGCTGCGGCGTGGCTCTGGCGATGCGGCCGAGGCGCCGCAGGCGCGCGTCCATGCCGAGGATGCCGACGTATCCGCGGCACCGGCAGTGTCTGCACCCACCGCGCCTGTTGCCCCGGTGGACCCGGGCCTCGACCCTTTCGCCGACCCGGCCCTGCTCGATCTGGATCCGGTGCCGGACGCCGCGATCCTGGCGCGCCTGTGCGAGCTGGCATTCGCCGGCCGGCTGGTGAGCACGTCGGTCACGCCTGCGCCGGCGGTCATGGCCGAGGCCGCCGCGGTGCTGGCGCGCATCGATGCGCATCCGCGCTACACGCCGCGACGCCCGCACCTGCTGCCGCAGCTCACCCGCGCGATCAACGACCCGACCGCCGGCGCCCATTCCATCGCCACGATCCTGGGCCAGGACCCGGCGCTGGCCGGCAACCTGCTGCGCATCGCCAACAGCGTCGTCTACCGCCGCCATCCCGAGCCGATCGAGAACCTGGAGCGGGCGGTGGCCCTGCTCGGCACCGAGGGCCTGCGCCAGATCGTGCTGGCGGCGCTGCTGCAACCGGTGATCGTCGACGACGGCAGCGTCTTCGGCCGCTGTGCGGCGGTGCTGTGGGAACACACCCTGCTGTCGGCGCACGCCGCCTCCCAAGTGCCCGACCGCGAGGATGCGAACGCCGCGCAGTTGCTGGCGCTGTTGTGCGGGTTGGGTGCGGTCTCGGTGGTGCAGGTGCTGCGCGATGTCCACGCACGCCACGCCGAGGCAGCGCCCACGCCGGCGGCGATGACCGAGATGCTGGAGGCCTGGTCGGCGCACTGCGCCAAGGCCATTTCCGCGGACTGGGGGCTGTCGCCGCGCGTGCAACGCGCCCTGGAGGAGCAGTCGGGCGACGCCGATGCGGCGACCATGAGTGCGCTCGGCCTGGCCCTGCGCCGGCATCGCGCTGCGGCGGCCGCGCAGCTGGCGGTGCGCTATCGCCGTTAGGTGGCGCCGTTGCGTGGTCCAGCCAGTGATTGGTCGAAACGTGCGGCAGAGCGGCCGGGTGCCGAAGCGATGCGCGGCCACCGGGCGATGCGACGGGAGGTCGGCGCAGCCGACAGCGCGAGACAGCATGCGCCGACGCAGGCGCGGATCCCTGTCGTGTCCACGCTGGCGCCGAGGCTGATCTGCTTGCTGGCGCCGTTGGCGACGATCGCCGTCCATGAAGGTGGCGCCATCGCTCCAGCGTTGCGCCCGCGCTGCCGGGCATTGATGGCCGCGCGGCACGCCGACCCGGCGGGGGCGCAGGCGTGGTTGCGGCTGGCAGAGGCGGCGGCCGAAGACCAGGTCGATCGTGCCCTGCGAGCCACCGAAGCCGTGCTGCGCGATGCGATTCGTGGACTGCTAAAGGCCGAATGACCCGTTGCTTGGGCGCGGTCGACGCCATGCGCCGCTTGCATGAAGCGCGGCGCGTTTTCTCGACCTCATGCAGACGCGATGCGCCCGGCGGGCAGGAGGCGGCCGGCCGAGCGGATGCACCGGCTGCACGCATGCAGCCGGCGCGACGGCGGCGTGGCGAGCGCGTCTACCTCAGCGCAGCGGCACGTCGGCGACCTTGTCCTGGTAGTCGCGCTTGGGGTCGATGCCGAACAGCACCTTGATGCCGGCCATCAGGCTGGAACCGTTGAGCCAGATCTGCGCGTGATCCGGGTCCAGGCGCAGCAGCGCCAGCTTCGGATCGTCCTTGCCCTGTTCGTACCAGGCGTCGATGAAGCCGTTCCACAGGCGCTCGATCACCGCCTGGTCGTTATCGACGCTGAGCGTGCCGCTGATGCTGGCGAACAGGTCGTAGTTCTTGGCGCTGAACGCCGCGATCACCCGCTGGCTCTGCGTCAGCTTCTGCACCAGCGCGTTGTCCTTGGAGGTGAAGAACCAGATCGGGCCGCCGTGATCGCCCTCGAACTGCGCGGTCATCGGCCGGGCGTGGCCGTCTTCGACGCCGTCCAGGCCAAGCATCACGGTGCGGTCGGACTTCAATGCCTTCCAGAATTTCTCTTCCAGTTCCTGCGGGCTGGCCATGCGGATCTCCGAGCGGGCGACAGTGCCCGCCTGCACTGTGCCTGCGGGCGCGCGCGCAGTCCGTGACGGGACGGTGCAGGCCACGTGCAGAGTCGGTGCGCGCGGGCCGCTGTAGACAAGTGCGGCGATGCGCAGCGCGCTGCGATGCGTATCGAAGCATCGCGCCGATCCCCAGTGCTACTAAGCGACCACGCCACGCATGCAGCGTGGCGGACGGACCACCGTTCCGCAGGGAAGGCGTGTGCCGGCTGCCCGCGGCACGCGCCGCTTTCCGACAGGACGTTTGCCGATGAGTGCGATTCCCGCGACGCAACCGCTGTTGCCGCCGCAACTGACCCTGGCGATGGCCGCCGCCAGCATCGCTGCCTACGCGGCCTATGAAGGCAAGCCGTTCTCGGCACCGTCCGACTACCGTCTGGTCGCCCGCTGGTCCGGCTGGGATGGCGACCCGCTGGGGGGCAGCGAGGAGCTGTTCGGTCTGCTGTTCCGTTCCACCGCCACCGCCGGGACCTATCTGTTCGCGTTCCGCGGCACCGATTCGGACCTGGACATCTACGAGGACCTGGACTTCTCCACCACCGCCTTCGTGCCCAGCGCCGGTACCGTCACGCCGGTGCCGCAGGTGTCGGCCGGGTTCTACGGCATCTACAACGGCAGGGGCGGCGCCATGCGCGCCTCGATGCGCGCGCAGTTGTTCGCGCTGCTGGAGCACTTCGCGCCGACCCAGGTCTACGTCACCGGGCACAGCCTGGGCGGCGCGCTGAGCCAGTTGTTCTCGCTGGACCTGGCGCTGAGCCGGCCAGGGCTGCCCAGCCGCAACATCAACTTCTGCAGCCCGATGGTCGGCGACGCGAGCTGGGAACAGGCCTATGCCGCGCATATCGCCGCGGCCGACAGCACGCGCTGCTACAACTACTGGGACTACGCGCCGTCGCTGCCGCCGTCCATATTCGGCTATGCGTCGGTGGGGCAGGCGTTCCGCACCGCCTACGACGTCAATGGCGCCTGGTTCCCGCATCTGCTGCCGCGGCACTCCATCGCCAACATGCAGGTCGTGCTGCAGCACGCCCTGTGGCAGACGCCGCAGGCCTGGAGCGGGACCTTCGCCGACCAGACCGATCCGCAGCGGCTGATGCGCAGCCAGATCCCGCCCACCACGCCGCATCCGGCCTGGGCGGACATGGCGCTGACCGCGCGAGCGGCCGAGCAGGCGCTGGGCTTTCCGGAGGGGGCAGCGGCGTCGCCGGCGGCGGCCACGCCATGAGTGCGTGCGCGGCCTGGCGGCGCGCCTGTTGTGCCCGCGGTCACTGCATGGTGCCGCCACGGGTGCCACGCTGACCGCCCATCGATGGCGAGGACGTCGCCATGGCATCGTTCGACCTGTATCTCCCACAGCTGCTGCGGTTCGAGGGCGGCTTCGTCGATGATCCGAACGATCCGGGCGGCGCCACCAACCACGGCATCACCCTGGCCACCTTCCAGCGCTGCGCGCAAGCGCTGCTGGGCCAAGCGCCGACGCTGCAGAACCTGCGCGCATTGACTGTGCAGCAGGCCGCGACGATCTACCAGCACGACTACTGGGACAGGATCGGCGCCGATCAGATCGCCTCGCAGACGTTGGCCGAGCTCGTGTTCGATTTCTACGTCAATGCCGGCGATGTCGCGATCTCGCTGCTGCAGCGCGTCCTGCAGCAACTGGGCGCGACCGGCTTGGCGGTCGATGGCGAGATGGGGCCGGCGACCCTGGCGGCGCTTGCCAGTGCGGACACGGCACAGGTGTACGCGCAGTACCGGCAGCAGCGCATCGCCTACTACCAGCGCCTGGTGGCGGAGCGTCCGGACGACGCCGAGTTCCTGGCCGGCTGGCTGCGACGCGCGGAATGGTTCCCGGCGAGCCTGCCGGCCGATGCGTCGGCGCCTGCGCAGACCGGCACCGCCTGATGCGACGCCGCGCCGTGCACGGCGCGTGCATCTGCGTTTCACCGCATGCGCATGCCGCGCTGTCTAGTCTCCCGAACCAGCGTCGGCCATCTGCCGACGCCAGCGCACGCGATGACGGCGTGCGCCTGTCCTCGTTTTCGGGAAGACCGCATCATGATCAAGTGGGCCATCATCATCGCCATCATCGGACTCATCGCCGGCGCGCTCGGCTTCAGCGGCGTGGCGGGCGCGGCGATCGGCGTCGCCAAGTTCCTGTTCTGGGCCGGCATCGCCATCGCCCTGGTGCTGTTCGTGCTGGGCACCATGCTGGCCAAGAAGGTCAGTTAGGCACCAGGCCGGGTGTCGCGTCGATGCAGGTGCGTCGCGCGACAGGTCCGCAGAGCGAGGCCCTGTGGTGGTCGGCAGGCGCTTGCCGTGCCATTGAAGGCCTAGGCGTCGCTGGCGGTATCCGTTTCGTGCGTCGCAGCGTCGTCGTCGGCGGCGGGCTTGGCCGCTGCGGCACGCGCTTCGCGCTTGCGCGCTTCTTTTTCTTCCTGCTGTTTCTTCTTGGCCAGCTCGCGCTGCCGCTTTTCGAAGGAGTAGTTGGGCTTGGCCAATGCATGTCTGCCGTCAGGGGAATGCCCTGAGTGTAGCCGCTGCGCGGCTTCGGCGTGCGAAACGGACAGGCCGTCATCGGGACGGCCTGTCCTAGGCGCAGGTGCGGGAGTACGGCCCTCCCGGACCTTGGCTTACGGGCTCAGATACTGCTGGATCGACGAATACACGTCGGCGAAGCGCGAGTAGTAGTCGGGATCGCTCGGTGCGCTGCAGTATGAGGTGCCGCCATACAGGCCGCCGCGCAATTGGTAGGCGCCGCTGCTGTTGACGGTGAACAGGCCGGAGCCGGACGAGCCGCCTTCGGTGACGCCGGTGCTCCACTGCACGCGGTACAGCGGCGATTTGCCGTCGATGGAGCTGGACAGCGCGGTGACCTTGCCCAGCGAGTACTTCTTGACGTCGCCGGCCGGGTGGTGGATGCCCTCGATCGCGGTGCCGGTGGAACCGATCGCCGAACTGCTCCAGCCCGCGTAGAACGCGCCGCTCGGCGGAGCGCTCTTGAGCTCGAGCAGCGTGGTGTCGCGGGTGGTGTTGGTATAGCGCAGGTAGGCGCCGCCGCCGAGGGTGGTGTAGTTGGAATTGACCGTGGAGCCGCCGCAGGTGGTGGCGTCGTAGAACCAGTACGTCTGCAGCGTATTGGCCACGGTCTGGGTGCTGATGCAGTGCGCCGCGCTCCAGAACATCGCTTTCTTCGGCGAATTGCTGTTGTTGAGCAGGGTGCCGGTGCACAGGTAGGTGCTGCCGCCGCTGGTGAAGGTCATGCGCGCCACCGACTTGGCCGCCGAGGTGAAGCCGGAGGTCGGGTTGGCGCGGCAGACGATGTCGCGCTCGCACGAATCGCTCTCGCCGATCATCGGCCGCATCATCGTCTCGCTGGCCACCGGGCTGATGTCCAGGTGCGAGAGCTGCGGGATCTTCAGCGCGAAGCCTTGCGGGTACTGGCCGGCCGGCAGCTCGATCTCCACCACCATGCGCGCGCCGGCGATCACCGCCGACCAGCCGGGCTGGCTGCCGGCGAAATCGGCGCCGCTCTGCTGGAACACACGGCCGTCGTCGCCGGCGAAGCGCAGCGTCGCCTTGCGCGGATCGCCGGGCTGGGCGCCGCTGCCGCTGAGCTGCAGCGCTGCGCGCAGCGCCTGCGCGTTGGTCGAGGCGATTTCGAAACTGGTGACCTGGGCGCCGTTGGGCAGCGTCTGCCAGCGCAGGCGACGCAGGTTGATGTCGGGCTTGGCGACGTCGCGGGAAAAGCCGATCTGCAGCGGCTGGCCGTGCTTGACCTGTTGCCCGCGTGCCTGCTTCATCGCCGCGGCCTTGCTGCTGTCGGGCGCGGCCAGTTCGATCAGGCGCGGGGCGTGCGCGCTGCCCGGGGGAAGGCTGCGCAGTTCCGCGCCACCGAGCGCGGCGGCATCCGGGCGGGCTTCGACCGGGGCGGAATCCATTTCGGCTGCTGGGGGAGTGGCAGCCATGGCGGCGGGGGACATGCCGGCAATGCCGGCGAGCAACGCCAGGTACAACGCATGCTTGCGATTCATCGATCTTCCTTCTGCGAAGAGGGACGAGACCATCCGGCAGGGGACCGGATGCCATTGCACCCGAGTTCAGGGTGCCTGCCGAGGCTACGGACGACGCCAGAGCGATTGCGTGTCAGGCGTCACGCTCGGAGGGCCGGTTTCGTAGACAGCTGCTCACATTGCGTGTGATGGCGCGAAAGAAGCGCACGGCGCTGCCATGCCGCAGCGGCACCGTTGCATGCGCGCTGCAATGCGGATCCGTGCCCGATCAAGTGGGAAGGGCAGGATGGGTAGCGCTATCTGGAGCGGCCTGATCGACACGTCGACACGGACGTCGGCCAGTCCCCCCGCACACGCTCACCAGCGGCTCAGGCCGCCCCGCCGAACCGCATGAAGCCAGGAGCGGACGCTCCCGCCGAGCAGGGTCCTGACCGGTTGCCACCTTTCTGCAATCTTTCCGACAAATTTCAGTAGATTCAATCACTTGAATCGGCATCTGGCGTGCTGCGACGCAGCTTGCATCGATTCAAATTCGGCCTATAACGCTGGCGTCGCATATATGAACTTTGCGTTCTTGTATGCACCGCCTTGCGGACGGCCCGCGCGAGGCCAGGGGGCTAGGGCGGGCTCGGCACATCTCCAACATCGATCGCTCCTGTGGGGGGAGACCAGTGAACAGAACCGCTTTCCGGCGTGGACTCATCGCCAGTTCCGTTGCGCTCGCCCTGTGGGCGCCCTCTGTCATGGCGCAATCCGCGCCCGATGACGCGGCCCCGCCCAATGGCGCCGGCAAGGCCGACAAGCCGGTCGAACTCAAGGCGGTGACGGTCACCGGATCGCTGATCCCGCGCGTGGAGGTCGAAGGCCCTGCGCCGGTGGTCACCATCACCGGCGAAGAGATCAAGAAGCAGGGCTACACCACGCTGTGGGAATTCCTCGACTCGCTGCCGCAGGTGGGCCAGCAGGTGTCCGACCCGGCCTCGTGGGGCTCCAGTTCGGTCAATGCGCGCTCGGTGAACCTGCGCGGACTCGGCCCCGGTTTCAGCCTGCTGATGATCGACGGCCATCGCGTGGTCGATTACCCGCAGCCGCTCAACAAGCAGAGCAACTTCCAGAACTTCAACAACCTCCCCACCGGGATGATCGATCACATCGAAGTGCTGGCCTCCGGCGCGTCGTCGATCTACGGCTCGGACGCGGTCGCCGGCGTGGTGAACGTGATCCTGAAGAAGGACTACCAGGGCAACCAGTTGCAGGTCACTGCGGGCGGCGCGACGCGTGGTGGCCGCCGATACGGCGACATCAACTACGTCGGTGGCCGCGCGGGCGACAACTGGCACGTGACCTACAATTTGGAGCACTCCAACCGCAGCGCGCTGTGGGGCATGGACCGGCCGTACCAGGATTCCGTGGCCGACGCGGGCTACGGCGCCTGGGGTCCGGCCTCGCGCATGTTCGGCTACCAGTACGATGCCGCCGGCGCGATCGCGCTGTCGGCCACTGACGCCAACGGCCGCTACATCACGCCGCCCGCCGGCACCTGCGACAAGTTCACCAACTCGCGCCTGACCCAGTCGCACTCGGTGACCACCAACGGCACCCAGGTCACCGGCGTCACCGACAACGGCTTCTACTGCGCGCAGCCGGCGCTGTTCCAGAACTGGGTGCTGACCCCGGGCAGCATCAGCAACAGCGGCTATCTGGCGGGCGAGTACGACTTCCAGAACGGTCTGCAGTTCTACGGCTCGGCCGCGCTGTACCAGACCGTGGGCATCTCCAACACGCAGCTCAACGTGTTCAGCGCCGGCCCGTTCTACGACCAGACCACCGGGCAGACGGTCAACCAGGTGATCCGCCAGCTGACTCAGAAAGAGATCGGCGTCAGCGCCAACACCTACGATCGCGAGCGCAACTGGAACCTGCAGGCCGGCCTGCGCGGCACCGTGTTCGACGGCCGTTTCAACTGGGACCTCAACCTCAACACGCAGAAGTACATCGTCCGCGAGGAGTTCACCGGCTACAACGCGCAGGCCACCAACACCTTCTTCCTCGGCCAGCAGCAGGGCACCACCGCCGACGGCCTGCCGATCTACGCCTTCAACTGGCAGCAGTTCTGGAACCCGATCACCCCGCAGCAGTACGACCAGTTCGCGGTGACCGGCGTGAACACCGCGTCGTCCTGGCTCGACCAGGCGCAACTGCGCGTCAACGGCGACCTGTTCAAGCTGCCCTGGGCCGACCGGTCGGTGGGCTGGGCCGCGGTGCTCGAAGCCGCACACAACGGCTTCAAGCTGTCGCCCGACCCGCGTGCGGCGGATCCGTCCACGTTCCAGAACCCGTTCGGCGCCTACCTCACCGGTGCCGGCACCCGGCAGCGTTTCTCGCTGGGCACGGAGTTCCGCGTGCCGGTGCTGGAGTCGGTGACCTGGACGCTGTCCGGCCGCCTGGACAAGTACAACGACGCCAGCCGTGCCGACATCGCCCGTACCTGGGGCTCGGGCCTGGAATGGCGCCCGTACGACGGTCTGCTGCTGCGCGGCAGCTACGGCACCAACTTCAAGGCGCCGGACATGCAGGCCATCTACTTGACCGGTTCGACCTCGCCGGTGGGCTTCTACGCCGACCCGCTGCAGTGCGTGAACGCGATCAAGGCCGGGCAGAACAACAACACCTGGTGCAACAGCGTGCAGCGTCCCGGGTCGCAGTACTACACGCTCTACACCAACGGCAGCCGCCTGCTGCTGCCGCAGACCGGCCACTCCTGGACCTACGGCTTCGTCTGGCAGGTGCCGGGCGTGCAGGGGCTGTCGGTGTCGGCCGACTACTGGAACATGGGCGTGGACAACGCCATCCAGTACCTCGGCCAGGACACCGTGCTGGCCGACGAAGCCGGCTGCCTGACCGGGATGAAGCCGAACGGGACGTCGGGCCTGTCGCCGTACACGGCGCACGTGGCCGGATCGGAGTATTGCCAGATGGTCACCCAGATGGTGAAGCGCGACGCCAACGGCCAGATCGTCTCGGTGCAATCGGGCCCGATCAACGAAGCCTCGCTGTACGTGGCCGGCGTCGATGCGACGCTGGACTACAAGTTCCACACCGACGGCTACGGCGACTTCCGCGCCGGCATCAACTACACCAACAACCTGTCGTACAAGCAGCGCGTGCTGGCGTCGGATCCGTTGCAGAACACCCGCTATCAGAACGTGGCCAGCCGCATGACCTGGATCGCCGACTGGACCAAGGGCCGCTGGAACGTGTCGATCTCCGGCGTGCGCAATGGCCGCATGCGTGCCCCCAACTACGCCGGCTGCGACGTGCTGCCCAACGGCATCCAGCCCGGCATGGTCACCGTGTCCAATGGCGGCAACACGGTCTCCACCGGCGTCTGCCAGGTCACCCAGGACGGCAACCAGGTGACCGTGCCGGATACGACCTATCGGGGCCACGCGCCGGCCTGGATCACCTGGAACGGCTCGGTCGGCCTGCAGGTCACGCCGGACCTGCATGCGAAGCTCACCGTGTCGAACATCTTCGACAAGGTCGGTGCGATTCCGTATTACGCTGGCGGCTTCGAGTTCGTCACCACCGGGCAGACCGCGAGCGAGTACAACGGCCGGGAAATGTTCCTGACCCTGGACTACACGTTCAACTGAGCGGTCAGCTGATCGTCGGCGGGCTTCGCGGGAAGCGGAGCCCTCCGGATCTTCATGGGCCTGGCGTTGCCTCGTGTCATCTCTCGTCCCAGCGCGCGCTGTCCAAGCGTACGTGCGCCACGTGATCTCACCTGGCGCCTTGCGCTTCGCGATGCGATGCGCTCGATCGTCGTGCAACAGCCTCTCCCGCTTGCGCAGGAGAGGCATTCGCAGGAGAGGCACTACAACCGAAGAGGCGGTCCCGAGCTGCGCTCAGCGGCGCCGGTTCGACGGCACGAACTTGTACAGCTTGTTGACCCCGGTGCCGAAGTTGAAGCGGCTGTAGCCCGCACCCCAGTACACCGCACCATCGACGATCGCCGGTGCGCTGGACACCGAGCCGCCGGCATCGAAGCTCCACAGCGTGGCGCCGGTCTTGGCATCGAGCACGGTCATCGCGCCGGACATCGAGCCGGCATAGACCAGGCCCGGCGACGACGCCAGCGGGCCGCGGCCGCCGGCGCCGAACGCGGTCTGCACCGGATCGGTACCCGGCACCTTGACCTGCCAGAGGATCTTGCCGCTGGCCGCATCCAGCGCGGCCCAGGAGCCGGCGTTCCAGGTCTCGGTGTTGCCCGGCGCCAGCGTGTACGGCGTGTGCTCGTTGTTGTTGATGGCCACGTACACGCGACCGGAGAACGGATCCACCGACGAGCCCCACTCGATGCCGCCGGCGGTGCCGCCCGGGCCGACCTGGGTCGACCACACGGTCTGCCCGGTGTCGGCGTCGAAGGCCCAGTACACGCCGCTCTTCTGTCCGGCACCGACCAGCGCCTGCGGCTTGCCGTTGCGGATCGCCGTGAACAGGTTGGCGCCGCCGCCGCTGAAGTCGTAGTCCGGCCCCTGCGGGTCCTGGCACAGGCCATTGGTCGGCGCGACCAGGCACGACAGCGACCAGGCGTCGGCGCCCTGCAGGCGGCGCGTCCACACCGGCTTGCCGCTGCGCATGTCCAGCGCCAACACCGAGTCGACGTAGTTGTCCGGCGCCATGCAGGCCAGTTGCGCGGTCTTGTCGCCGTTGGCGTTCTTGACGCAGCTGGCCACCTCGGTCGGCACCGAGTAGTTGTTGCCGGTGGTGGCGTAGACGCGCTGGCGCAGCGGATCGATCGCCAGCGTGCCCCACACCGAGGCACCGGTGTAGCCCTCCGGCGTGGTGCGGAAGCTCCACAGCAGCTTGCCGGTCTTCAGGTCCAGCGCGGCGACGCTGCCGCGGAAGGAATACTTGTAGCCGGCGCTCAGGCCGCCCCAGTCGCCGGAGGACACGCCGACGTAGACGCGGTCGCCGTAGATCACCGGCGAGGCGGTGATGCGCGCCTGCGGGTTGGATTCGACCAGGGTCTTCCACAGCAGCTTGCCGGTGGCCTTGTCGATCGCCAGCACCGTGCCGCTGGCCTGGTCGCCGACCAGCACGCTGTCGCGCGCGATCGCCGCGCTGTTGCGCGACAGCGAACCGGCGATGCCGGTGTAGTCGGCCAGCTTCACCTGCCACACCGCCTTGCCCAGGTCGGTGTCGATGCGATACAGCTGGCCGCCCCAGTCCGGCACGTACAGCGCCGTGCCCTGCACGGTCGGCGTGGCCGAGACGTCGCCCTGGGTGGTGAAGGTCCACGCGGTCTTCAGGCGCGCCGCGTTGAACGGAGTGATCTGCCATTCGCCGGGCGCGAAGCGGGTGTTGAGGAAGCCGCCGCCGGCGCTGTCCCAGAGGCTGTGCGTGGCGAACGGCGTGCCGCCGGAGAACGTGCTGCGCCATTGTGCGCTGGCGGCGCTGGTGTCGGTCGTCGCCGCTGCGGTGCCTGCGGACTGCGCCATCGCCATTGCGCTGAACATCAAGCCGGGAATCAACGCCAGCCGCAGGCGGGAGTGGTTCTGGTGTGCATCACGCGTTTTCATGGATGTCCTTCGGGCTTGGGAGTGAGGATCCCCCCGTCACGTCCGCGGCCATCCTAGAAGTTAAAATCCTTGCGTGTCATGTACTTACGAAAAAGTTAGGGCCTTCGCAAAAGGTTGCTGCAATAGCGAAAAACGATGGCGGCGGCATCGCGCTGTCATCGTGCCGGCACGCGCGTGACGCATGGCGTCGCAGGCTGCGATGGCCGTCGCGGCCGCGTGTTGCCGCGCATCGACACGGCGCGGCAGATTGCGTCCGCGTGGCGCGTGGCGATATGCGCCATCGATCCCGTGTGCCGGATTCGCCGCGTGAGCGCGGGCTGAATTGCGGTGCAGTCGGACGTGCCGCAGTGCGCTGCGGCGATGCCGCATGGGCGGTGCGGGCGGTTGGTTACACTGTGCGATCACCGTTGTCCGCACAAGGAATGCCTCGATGAAATGCCCCTCGCTGTTGTCCCTCGCCATCGCGCTGTGCGCCACGGCCGCTGGCGCCGTGCAGGCGGCACCGCCCGTGTCCACCGCGGCGCTGGAGGGCAAGGTCGATGCGCTGTACACGCGGGCGCCGGACACGCTCAAGCCCGATGAAGTGAAGGCGATGCAGCAGCGCCTGCTCGATTGGGCGCAACTGCAGCGCTATCGCGCCGACAATGCCGCGCTGCCGGCGCCGGCAGCGGACGCGCCGCGCGTGGTGTTCTACGGCGACTCCATCACCGACGCCTGGGGCCGTCGCGAAGGCACCACGTTCTTCCCCGGCAAGTCCGCCTACGTCAATCGCGGCATTTCCGGGCAGACCACCGCGCAGATGCTGGTGCGCTTCCGCCAGGACGTGATCGACCTGAAGCCGGCGGTGGTGGTGATCCTGGCCGGCACCAATGACCTGGCCGGCAATACCGGGCTGTCCACGCTGGAGATGATCGAGGGCAACCTCAGCGCGATGATCGAGCTTGCGCAGGCGCATCACATCAAGGTGGTGCTGGCCTCGGTGCTGCCGGTGACCGACTATCCGTGGCGCCCGGGCCTGCAGCCGGCGCAGAAGGTGCGTGCGCTCAACGCGTGGATGCAGCAGTACGCGCAGCAGCACGACGCGGTGTACCTGGACTACTACAGCAAGCTGAGCAACCGCGACGGCGGCATGGACAAGACCGTGGCCATCGACGGCGTGCACCCCAACAACGCCGGCTATGCGGTGATGGCGCCACTGGCCGAGCAGGCGATCCAGCGCGCGCTGGCAAAGCCCTGAGTCACCGCGCGCGCTCCTAGCCCCTCTCCCCCCGGGAGAGGGGTTGGGGTGAGGGTACGACCGCCGGAAACAATGATCATCGCCACAGCGCCCACCGCCCCTCAGAACCGCTCACCCGCCGGCAGATAACGCCACTCGCCCGGCGCCAGCTTGCCCAGCGGAATGCGGCCGATGCGCAGGCGGCGCAGGCCGGTCACTTCCAGCCCGACCTGCGCGCACATGTCGTGCAACTGGCCCGGCTGCACGTGCTTGATCGCGAAGCGCAGGCGCTGTTCGCTCTGCCAGCTGACCTTGCACGGCGGCAGCGTGCGCTGGCCATGGCGCAGGCCGTGCGCGAGCCGATGCAGGCCATAGGGCTGCAACGTGCCGCTCACCTCCACCACGAACTCCTGCTCCAGCGTGGCCGCGTCCTCGCTCAGCCGCCGCAGTACGCGGCGGTCCTGGCTCAGCACCAGCAGTCCGCTGGCCTCGGTCTCCAGCGGCAGCGGCATGCTCAGGCGCAGGAAATGGCGTTTCAGCACACGCATGTCGCTGGCATCCAGGGCGCTGCGGTTACCTGGCGTCGCCAGCGCGAGCGCGTCTTCGGCGCGCATCCCGGCCGGCTTGTGCAGCAGCAGCGTGACCGCCTGCGCCGGGCCGAGTTGCGCGTCGGGCGCCAGCGTCACCTGCTGGGTGGTGATCGGCGTCTGCGGTTCCTCGACCACCACGCCGTCCACGCTGACCCAGCCGCCCTCGATGTACTGCTGCGCCTCGCCGCGCGAACACGGCAGCAGGGCGGCGAGATGCTTGTCGAGACGGACGGGGCTGGACATCGGGGCTGTGGTGATCGGTGGGGGGCGCAGTGTACGGGCGCCAGGCAGCGGCCGCACGCGGCGGCGTCTCAGCGCTCGACCAGCTCCAACTGGGTCAGGTACAGACGCAGGTCGAATTCCAACTGGTGGTAGTCCGGCGTCATGTGCGCGCACAGCTGGTAGAAGGCCTTGTTGTGCGCGCTTTCCTTCAGGTGCGCCAGTTCGTGGGCGACGATCATCGGCAGGAACGCCGCCGGCGCATCGCGGAACACGCCGGCGATGCGGATCTCGCGGCTGGCCTTGAGCTTGCCGCCCTGCACCCGAGACACCGTGGTGTGGGTGCCCAGCGCATGCTTCACCGCCTGCAGGCGGTTGTCGTAGATCACCTTGTGCAGGGGCTCGGCGCTGCGCATGCAACGGTCCTTCAGTGCCTGCGTGTAGTCGTACAACTGGCGATCGGTGCGCACCGTGTTGGCCTCGGGGTAGCGGTGGCGCAGCCAGTCGCCCAGGCGCTGGCGCGCGATCAGTTCGCGCACCTGGTCCAGGACCTGGGGTGGGTAGCCGACGAGGTAGCGCAGGGTGTCCATCCCGCCACCTTAGCCTGCCGCGCGCGGCGGGGCATCCGCCGTGGGCGGCCTTTGCGGGCGGGCACCGGCGCTGCGGGTATCATGCGCCTCCCGATTCCGAGTCCGTGGACGCTTCCGATGCGCAATCCCCTGCAGGAGCAACTGCTCAAGGCCGGCCTGGTGAAGAAGAGCCAGGTGGCGCAGGTCGCGCGCGAGCAGGCCAAGGCGCGGCAGGGCAAGACCCCGCCGCCGCCCAGTGCCGAGCAGCTGGAGAGCGAGCGGTTACGGCAGGAGCGGGTGGAGCGCGATCGTGCGCTGTCCGCCGAGCGCAATGCGCAGGCCCGCGTGCAGGAGCAGCGGGCGCAGGCGCGGCAACTGGTCGAAAGCCACAAGCTCAAGGCCGACGGCGAGATCGACTACCACTTCACCGATGCCGGCAGGATCCAGCGGCTGCGCGTGGATGCGGCACTGCGCGCGCAGCTGATCGCCGGCAGCGTGGCGATCGCGCGGCTGGATGCCGGCTATGTGCCGGTGCCGCGCGCGGTCGTGGAGAAGATCGTCGCGCGCGATCCGGCGACCATCGTGTTCGATGCGCTGGCGGCAACGCCGGCCAGCGGCGAGGACGATCCGTACTACAGCCAGTTCAAGGTCCCGGACGACCTGATCTGGTGAGGCGGGACGCCGGGCGGCGCTGCATGAACGTCTCGGCGAGGTGAAGCCGGCGTGCATTGCATTCGCCGGTGCCGGCCGCATCATCCAGGCAAGGCAACAGTGCGGAGACGACCATGGCCACTGGGTGGGCAGGCGACGGCGCGGTGCAGGACCAGATCGATGCGACCGTCGAGGATGCGATCAAGCGGGCGCGCAGCCAACTTCCGCAGGGCCCGGGATCGAGCCACTGCGAGGATTGCGACGCGCCGATTCCCGAGGCGCGGCGCAAGGCCGTGCCGGGCGTGCGCCTATGCGTGGCCTGCCAGGACGCGCAGGACCGCGCGCAGCACGAGCACAGCGGCTACAACCGCCGCGGCAGCAAGGATAGCCAGCTGCGCTGAGGCTCAGCCGGCGCGATCGGTCTCCAGCGCAGGCTTTGCGTGCAGCGCGATGTTGAGCTGATCGACCACGATCGCCCAGTCGGCGTCTTCCAGGCGCTCCTCGCGCAGCAGTTGTGCCTGCGCGGGTGTCCAGAACGGGGCTTCTTCCAGGCGCATGTCATCGGGCAGCGGCGCATGCTGGGCGATGAACTGGCGAATCTCGCCTTCGCTGTTGGGCAGGCCAAGTTGGGCGAAGAGGTCGGCGAACGGATGAATGACGGGTTCCATGCAGTACCTGGTCGGGAAAGGGGAGATCGCCGCGCTAGGCGGCTGGCATCGACCATAGTGGCTTCGTCATGTGCGTGGCGTCAGCGTCGGCGTCGGTGGCGTGCGGCGCTCAGCCCAGCCCGGATGGAACCGGATGGCCGCGCCAGCGGCGCGTGCTGCGCTGGAAGAACAGGCTGTTGGGGATCTGCAGCACGCTCTCGCCGTCGCCGTCGCGTTCCTCGCGCAGCGTGGTGTAGATCAGGTTGATGTCGATCACCTGGCCCTTCAGTCCCGGCTTTTCGCCGTTCTCCAGCAATTCGATGTGGTCGTGCAGGCGGAACGGGCGCGTGGTGAAGATCAACAGCGTGCAGAAGATGTTGGACAGCACGCTCCAGGCGGCGAAAAACGCCACCGCCGCGACCGCGGCGAAGCCGGTGAAGGCGGTCCACAGCACGGTGCCGGAGACGCCGAAGCGGTCCAGGATCAGCAGCAGCGCCGCCGCGTAGATCACGAAGCCGCTGCCGCGGCGCGCCATCATCACCAGTTCCGGCGGCAGCGCGTAGTGCTCGCCCAGGCGCCGGATCAACCGTCGCAGCAAGGTCCGCAGCAACCAGGCGCCGAGCACGATCAGCACGATCTGCGCGCCGGGCACGATCACGTCGAGCCAGCGGTGCGTCCACGGCGGCAGCAGGGTATGGAGCGAGGGCATTGCACTTCGGAACACGCAGGGGAGGCGCGATGGTCGCAAGCGTGGCCGCTGCGGGCAAGTCGTGCTGGCGTGCGCTGCGGCGGTGGGCGGCTCAGCCGGCGCGTTCCAGCGCCTCCCACTGCGCCTCGGTGACGTCCGGCAAGGCTTCCAGCGCCGGCTTGGCGAACAGATAGCCCTGGTAGAGGTCGATGCCCAGCGCGCGCAGTGCACGGTACTCGGCAGGCGTCTCCACGCCCTCGGCGAGGATGCGGCAGCCCAGCGGCGCGGCCATCGCGACGATGCCGCCGACGATGTGGCGGCGCGCGGCGCTGCCGTCGATGCCGCGGATCAGCGCCATGTCCAGCTTGATCAGGTGCGGCTGGAAATCGGCAAGCAGGTTGAGGCCGGAGTGGCCGGCGCCGAAGTCGTCGATCGCGGTGAGGAAGCCGCGCTGCGCGTAGTCGCGCAGGATGCGCACGACCTTGGGCAGGTCGGCGATGCGTTCGGACTCGCTCAACTCGAAGATCAGGTCGCCGGTGGGCACGCCGAAGTGCTCGGCCGCCCTCAGGGTCAGGCGGATGCAGGTCGCCGGTTCGTACACCGCATTGGGAATGAAGTTGATCGACAGGCGCGTGCGCAGGCCCAGCTGCGCGGCAGTGGCGATCGCCTGCACCCGGCAGGTCTGGTCGAAGCGGTACATCTGCTGCGGGCGCACCCGCGCCAGCACCGCCGCCGCGCCGCTGCCGTCCTCGCCGCGCACCAGCGCCTCGTAGGCGTAGATGGAGCGGGTGGCGGCATCGACGATCGGCTGGAACGCCATGCGCACGGCGAAATCCAGCGGCTCGCCATCGCGACAGTTGCCGCAGGCGGGCTGGCCGAGTTCGGCGGACAGGGAGCGCAGGAGCATGCCGAAACGAGACCGTGGAAGAGATCGCAGTATGCGCTTCTGGCGTGAAGACGGTGCCGTGCTTGCGCACCGGCGCCGGCACTCCGAGGGCGCCGTGCTTGGCCTGGCCGTGTGGTCGTCGGCGCCAACCGGAGGCGCCGTCGTCGCGTGCCAGGCGCCGCGTCCTCGCGCGGCGTGGACCGGCGTCCATGTCCGGCCGTGTCCCGCCGCAGGTGCGCGCGATGACGGCGGGATGCGCGGGCGCTAGCCCGCGTCGGCGACGTCGACCTTCTTCAGCACGCGGGTGGTGCCGAGCACCTCGACGCGGCCGCCGGCCTGGTGGAACGCGGCCAGGTCGGCCTCGATGCGCTCGCGGCTGAGGCCTTTTTGCGCCTTGTCGGCGGCGCTGGCGCCGCGTGTGTTCCTGGCGCTGGGCGAAGCGGTGGTGCTGGTCGGTCGTGCCATGCTGGAACTCCTGCAGTCAGTACATCGTCAGGGGAATGCCACGGGTCAGTTGCTCGTGGTGGGTACGGCGGATCTCGCGGCAGTACGGGCCGGCCATCGCGAACTTGCGGCAGACCGCCGGGCGCTGCGCGTAGATCGAGCAACACATGCGCGCACCATCCACCGCCACGCACCAGCCGTCCTCGTCGCGCGCCATCACGTGCAGGCCCTCGCGGGTGTACTCGGTGAGATGCTCGGGGACGTGGTCGTCCGGCATCACCAGGACGGTCAGGCGGCAGCAGATCGCGTCGCAGCGGTCGCAGGCGATATCAGCGTCGGTCGCGTCCCGCGCGCTCTCGCTCATGCGTCGCCGCCCCGATCCGGACCTGTCGGCCAGGAAGGTGGCTGAAGCGGCGACGCCAGGCGCTCGATCTGGAGCGTGGCAGGGGCGGGGGACATGGCGCTCCGAAGGATCCGGCCGGCAAAGGACGGAGGTTGGCGCGAGAAGGAAGCGAGTCGGGCGACAGGAACGGCCGGACGAGACGCGCGTAGCGACGTGACGCTGAAGCGTGCCGCCATGCTACGCCAGTCGTGCGCCCGCTGCATGAACAATGCGGGCCGCAGGCGGTGCGCCGGCCGCGAGCGGCCGGTCGGGGAGGGGCCGCCGACGCATGCGCTGCCTGTGCTGCGTCAGTCCTGCGCGGCGGCCAGCGCCAGGCCCTGCACCACGCCGAACGAGGGGTCGCCGTGGACCAGGCGCGCTTGCGGGAACGCGGCAGCGACCAGGCGCTGCAGGTAGCCGGCGCGCGACATGCCGCCGGTCAGGAACACCGCGGCCGGGTCGCCGCCGATGTCCTGGCGCACCTGCGCCAGCAACTCCTGCAGGGCCTCCAGATAGCTGCGTGCGGCCTGCACCAGTTCCTCGGCCTGTACCTGCACCTGCAAGCCGGCTTCGATGTAGTCCAGGATCTCGGCGTGGTGCTCGGCGTCGCTGAGGCGGATCTTGCTGCGCTCCACCGCACGGTACAGGCGCGCGGTGTTGCCCGGTTCCTGCAGCGCCTGCAGGCGCGCCTCGTACGGCGCGGGGACGGCGTCGTAGCGATGCTGGCGGAAATCGCGCTGGCGGGTGGTGTCCTGCACCATCGCCGCCTCGACGTAGTGGTGCGAGGGCACGCGGGTGAGGCCGCGGCCGAACTGCGGCATGAACCCGGCCAGGCTCAGCGCTAGGTCGATGTCGGTGCCGCCGCGCGGGATGCCCCAGGCGCGGTGCACCTGCGGCGCGGCGTCGCCGCCGACGCTGGCGTGGGCGATGTCGGTGGTGCCGCCGCCGATGTCCACCACCACCGCGGCGTGGCGCTCGCGGCTGACCGCGTGGTAATGCATCGCCGCGGCGGCCGGTTCCTCCAGGAAGGCGACGTCGTCGAAGCCGGCGGTGATCGCGGCGCTGTGCAGGATCTCCAGCGCCTGCGCGTTGCCGGCCTCGCCGATCGAACTGCGGAACTGCACCGGGCGGCCGAGCAGGGCGCGGCGCACCTGCACGCCCAGTTGCTGCGAGGCGGTCAGGCGGATGTGTTCGAGAATGTGCGCGGCGATGCCGGTGATGGTCTGACGCGCGCGCGGATGCAGGTTGTAGCCCAGCATCGACTTGGGGCTCTGCACCAGGTTGCCTTCGCCTTCGACGAAATACGCGTCCAGTGCGTCGTCGCCGTATACCGCGTTCTGCAGCAGCGCCGCGGAACTGCGCGGCTCGCGCATCTGCGTTTCCATCCACTGCCGGCGCACCACCCGGATCGCATCGCGGCGCAGCGCCTCGGGGCTGCGCTCGCGGCCGGCGGCGAGCGCGTCGCGGCGGCCGGATTCGATCAGCTCGTCCACCTGCCGTTCCAGCGCCGGGGTCAGGTCGAACTCGGCCGGGTCGCGCATCACCTCGGGGAAGTACACCGTGGTGCGGAACTGCTGCTGCGCGCCGAACTCGATCGGCACCACGCGGCCGTCGATCACCGCGGCGGCGGCGGAATTGCTGGTGCCGAAGTCGATACCGAGGCGCATGACGGTGCCGGGGGCGGGAGGGGCCGCGCACTGTGGGGCAAGCCGTCGCGCGACGCAAGCGCGGCCGCAAACGCACGAGGCCCGCATCGGCGGGCCTCGTCGGGGGCGCGAAACCGGGTCGCTTACAGCGCGGCGCCGGCGTGGCCCTGGTTCTTTTCCTGCTCGGTCGCCTCGCGCACGCCGGCCACTTCCACGGCGAAGTGCAGCACCTGCCCGGCCAGCGGGTGGTTGCCGTCGATGGTCACCAGTTGCTCGCCGACCTCGGTGACCGTGACCAGCAGCGGGCCCTGGTCGGTCTGCGCCTGGAACTGCATGCCCGGCGCCAGCGATGCGGCATCCGGGAACGAACCACGCGGCACCTGCTGCACCAGTTGCTCGTGGCGCGGGCCGTAGCCTTCGGCCGGGATCACGTCGGCCTTGACCGACTCGCCGGTGCGCTTGCCGGTCAGCGCCTTTTCCAGGCCCGGCACGATGTTGCCGGCGCCGTGCAGGTAGCTCAGCGGATTGTCCGGCGAGGACTGGTCGATCACTTCACCGGCGTCGTCGGTGAGGGTGTAGTGGATGGTGGCGACAAGCCCGTTGGCGATCTCCATGGGAAACCTCGTTCAGTGAGTAAGGGGGATACGCCGGCACAGTCACAGCGCGATGAGAGGGGGTGCTACCGGGCTACCCTAACGAAAAGCGGCGCAGGGCCGCAAGTCGCGTCGGGGCGCCGCCATTCAGGCCGGCGGCGGCTGGCGCAGCGCGGTGCGCCGGGCCAGCCAGGTCTCCGGGGTCTGCGGCTTGACGAACAGCGCCTGCAGTTCCGGATGCTCGGCGCGCGCGGCGGCCTCGATGCGCTCGATGCACGCTTCGATTTGCGCGGTGCTGCGCTGGTCCTCGAATTCGGCGCTGAGCGCGGCCACCACCTGGTCCGGCCCCATCTGCACGCTGAGTACGCCGTTGACCGCGCGCACGTCCGGATCGGCCGCGGCGATGCGCCGCAGCGCGTCGCCGAGCGGACGCGCCGCCGGCTCGCCGATCAGCAGGCCCTTGGTCTCGCGTGCCAGCACGAACGCCGAACAGGCCAGCACCGCGGCGATGCCGATGGAGGCGACGGCATCCAGTTCCGGCATGTCCAGCCATTGCGCTGCGAACAGCCCGGCCAGCGCGATCAACAGGCCGATCAACGCTGCGCTGTCTTCCACCAGTACGGTGAACAGGCTCGGGTCCTTGCTCTCGCGGAACGCCTGTACGTAGCTCAGGCGGCCCTTGCGCGCGCGGAACTCGCGCAGCGAGACCCACCACGAGCCGCCCTCGAACAACAGCGACAGCCCCAGCACGATGTAGTTGAGGGTGTGGTCGCTGGCCGGCTGCGGATCGCGGATATGGGCGATGCCCTCGTACAGCGACACTCCGGCGCCGAGCGCGAACACCAGCAGGGCGACGATGAAGCTCCAGAAGTACAGTTCGCGCCCGTGGCCGAACGGATGGGTGGCATCGGCCGGGCGCGCGGCGCGGCGCAGGCCGTACAGCAGCAACAGTTCGTTGACCGTGTCCACCAGCGAATGCACGCCTTCGCTGAGCATCGCCGAGCTGCCCGAGAGCCCGGCGGCGACGAACTTGGCGATGGCGATGGCGAGATTGCCGGCGAGCGCGGCGTAGATCGCGAGACGGGACCCGGACGAGGCGGACATGGCATTCCTGCGGCTGGCGCGGCCGCACGGCGGCACGGGGCGGGCGGCTACAATAGGCGGCTCGCCGTCGTCGCCGTATCAAGGATTCCCATGCCCGCCGCACCCGCCTGCCCGCAATGCACCCTGGAAAACACCTATGTAGACGGCGCCAACTGGGTGTGCGCGGACTGCGGCCACGAGTGGCCGGTCGCGGCCGACGCCGCCAACGATGCGGCGACGGTGGTACGCGACAGCAACGGCAACGTGCTGCAGGCCGGCGACACGGTGGTGGTGATCAAGGACCTGAAGGTCAAGGGCTCGTCGATCCCGCTCAAGCAGGGCACGGTGATCCGCGGCATCCGCCTGGTCGAAGACGATGCCGAACACATCGAAGGCAACTCGGACAAGATCAAGGGCCTGGTGCTGAAGACCTGCTTCCTGCGCAAGGCGTGAGCGGGCGAGCCCCACTGCATCGCCCGCTGTGGCGGCACCGATGCGGTGCCGCCGCAGGACGCGATCAATCCAGCGTCGGGTAGTCGGTGTAGCCCTTGGCGCCGCCGCCGTACAGCGTGTCGGCGTCCACCTGGTTCAAGGGCGCGTCGCGGCGCAGTCGTTCCACCAGGTCCGGGTTGGCGATGAACGGGCGGCCGAACGCCACCGCGTCGGCGCGGCCGGAGGCCACGGTCTGTTCGGCCAGTGCCTTGTCGTAGCCGTTGTTGACCAGCCACGGACCGTGGAACTTGGCGCGCAGCGCCGCATAGTCGAAGACGACGTTGTCGCGCGGGCCGCCGGTGGCGCCTTCGATCACGTGCACGAAGGCCAGGCCCAGCGGATCCAGGCGTTCCACCGCGCGCTCGAACAGCGGCTGCGGGTCGCTGTCGCGCGCATCGTTGGCCGGGGTCACCGGGGACAGGCGCACGCCGGTACGGTCGGCGCCGATTTCCTGTGCCACCGCTTCAACCACTTCGAACAGCAGGCGGGTGCGGTTCTCGATGCTGCCGCCGTAGGCGTCGTCGCGGTGGTTGCTGCCGTCGCGCAGGAACTGGTCGATCAGGTAGCCGTTGGCGGCATGCACTTCCACGCCGTCGAAGCCGGCGGCGATGGCGTTGCGGGCGGCGCGGCGGAAGTCCTCGATCAGCGTGGGGATTTCGTCCAGGCGCAGTGCGCGCGGGGCGGAGACGTCGGTGAAGCCCTCGGCGGTGAAGGTCTTGGCATCGGCGCGCAGCGCGCTGGGTGCCACCGGCGCGGCGCCGCCCGGCAGCAGGCTGACGTGCGAGATGCGGCCGACGTGCCACAGCTGCAGCACGATCTTGCCGCCACGGCGATGCACCTCGTCGGTGACTTTCTTCCAGGCCGCGACCTGCGCGTCGCTGTAGATCCCCGGGGTGTCCTTGTAGCCCTGGCCCATCGGGCTGATCTGGGTCGCCTCGGCGATGAGCAGGCCGGCGCTGGCGCGCTGGCCGTAGTACTCGGCGGCCAGCGGCGAGGGGATGCGGCCTTCGCCTTCGGCACGGTTGCGGGTCAGGGGCGCCATCACGATGCGGTTGGCCAGTGCGATCGCGCCCAGGCGCAACGGCGTGAACAGCGGGGAAGCGGTGTCGGTCATCGGTGGGTCTCTTGGTGGTGGGGTGGGGCGGCCGACCCTACAGCGGGGCGCTGCAAGGCGGTGTGCGTGCAGGACATGGGGACGCGCGCGGCGGTTTCGCGGCGGTGCGGTGGGACAGTGCGTTGCTGCGGCGGCACCTTCGCGAGGGCATCGCCACCCCGGGCGCCACCAGCGGCACCGCGCAACGCGGCGTTGCGCAGGCGGGGCTGCAGGACTTGCTGCAATGCACAATAATGGGCGGCCCTTTCCTTCGGGACGTGCGCATGACCTCATCCGCCACGGTGCCGCTGTCGCGGCGCGGCTACGTGCTGATCCTGTTCGCGCTGGCGATGGGCGGTTTCGCGATCGGCACCAGCGAGTTCTCCACCATGGGGCTGATGCCGTACATCGGCCGTGGTCTGGTCATCGATGCGCCGCAGGTCGGGCATCTGATCAGTGCCTATGCGCTGGGCGTGGTGGTCGGTGCGCCGCTGCTGGCGATCCTCGGCGCGCGCTGGTCGCGCCGCGATCTGCTGCTGGCGCTGATGGGCTTCTATGCGTTCGGCAATCTCGCCAGCGCGGTGGCGCCGGACTATCACAGCATGCTGCTGGCGCGCTTCGTCGCCGGCCTGCCCCATGGCGCCTACTTCGGCGTGGCGACCCTGGTGGCCGCGTCGATCGGTCCGCCCGACCAGCGTGGCGCGGCGGTCAGCCGGGTGCTGCTCGGCCTCAACCTGGCGGTGCTGGTCGGCAACCCGCTGGCGACCTGGCTTGGCCAGGTGGCGGAATGGCGCTACGCCTACGCCCTGGTCGCGGCGATCGCGGTGCTGACGGTGGTGCTGGTGTGGCGACTGCTGCCGGCCGATCCGCAGGAGGCGCGGCCCTCGCCGTTGCGCGAACTGCGCGCCTTCAACCGCACGCAGGTGTGGCTGGCGCTGGGCATCGGCGCGATCGGCTTTGCCGGCATGTTCTGCGTCTTCAGCTATCTGGCGCCGACCCTGATGGAGGTCACCGGCGTGTCCGAGCACTGGATCCCGGTGGCGATGGGCGCATTCGGGCTGGGCGGCCTGCTCGGCAATCTGGCCGGCGGCTGGCTGTTCGACCGGATGCAGTTCCGCGCGGTGCCGCTGGTGTTGCTGTGGTCGCTGGCGGTGTTGCTGGTGTTCCCGCTGGCGGCCACTTCGCCGTGGGCGGTGCTGCCGGCGGTGGTCGCGGTCGGCAGCATGGGTGCGCTTGCGCCGGTGCTGCAGACCCGCCTGATGGACGTGGCCAGCGATGCGCAGACCCTGGCCGCGGCCTCCAACCATGCCGCGTTCAACCTGGCCAACGCGCTGGGGCCGTGGCTGGGCGGGATCGCGATCGGCGCCGGCCTGGGTTGGACCTCCACCGGCTATGTCGGCGCGGCGATGGCCGTGGGCGGCCTGCTGATCTACCTGTGGGCGCGCCAGGCGGCACGGCGTGGCGCCTGCGCGCATGCGGCCGGCTAGGGTGCGCTAGCGCAGCGGCCGCGCGGTGGCAGACAGCCTGCGCAGTGCGTCCAGCTTGCCTTGGTAGCGCGGTTGCGTGGCTGGATCGGCGTGGGCCATGGCCTCGCGCAGCGCCGCGGTGGCGCGGCGGGTGTCGCCGCTGTGCAGGTAGGCGCGGGCCAGGGCGAAGTACAGCAGGTGGGCGCCGTCGTACAGGTGCAGGGCATGCCGGTAGTAGGCGATCGCTGCGGGGTAGTCCTGGCGTCGTTCCGCCTCGTTGCCGAGCAGGTATTGCTGGAATGGGTCGCGTTGGCGCACCTGTTCCATCTGCCGCTGCAGGGCGGCCTCGCGCGTGCGGTCGCCCAGGCGTCGTGCCAGGCCCACGGCGTTGGACAGCGCCGGCAGGTGTTCCGGATCGATCTCCAGCGCCTTGGCGTAGTCGCGTGCGGCGGCGGTGCTGTCGCCATCGCGCATCGCCAGCACGCCCTGGTTGTTCCAGGCCCCGGCGAAGCGTGGGTCCATCTGCAGGGCCATCGCCAGATGCGCGCGGGCGCCGTCGAGATCGCCGTCGACCATCAGTTCGGCGCCGCGGTTGTTGTAGTAGTGGGCGAGGGCACGGCGATCGGAGATGGGCTGCGGCCCGCGCCGGTCCATCAGCACGCTGCGGTCCAGGTCGATGCTGCCGCGGCCGCTGTCCACGCGCACGCCGGCGTTGACGTGGCCGACGTTGTACAGCGCATTGCCGTCCTCGTACCAGCTCAGCACGCGACGCACCTCCTGGACCTGTGCCTGCAGCCCGACGTCGCGCGCCATCGCCACGAACAGCAGGGTGAAGGACAGGCAGTTGACGTGGCGCGTGGCGTAGCTCTCGGCGACGCTGTGGGTGGCCTTGGGGTCGTACTGCAGGTCCAGGCCGTTGGCATCGAAGGCCAGCGCCACCAGTTGCTGCAGGCGGTGTTCGGCGTCGGCGCTCCGGTCGATGCGCTGCTGCAGCAGCGTATGCAGCGCCGGTGGCAACTGCATGATCTGCTCAGGGGGAGGAACGGCGGTTGCCGCGGTAGTCGTCGCCGCAACCGGCGGTGTCGCCTCTCTCTGGACGGTCGCTGCCGTGTGCGAGGAAGGCAGCGACGGTGTGGGCGGCGACGGGGCGGCCGTGGCGGCGGCGAGCAGGGCGAACGCGGTCCAGGCGAACATGACGCACCTCGCGGTGCCCTGCAGTGGCGAGGGCTCGCCTGCACTATAGGCCCTCGCTGGCGAGACAGGACGGTCATCGTGGCGGTGCCGACGAGCGGTCTCCGGCCGACGCGATCGACGGCGGCGGTCATCCACAGCCGCTGTGGACGAACGCGGGGCAACCGTGTGGATAAGTCGCTGCCGCCCAGGCGCCGCAATGCGCGCAGACAGGATGGTGAAAACTTCGCCACATGTCTGACTGCGCAGTGCGGCCCATGAACGCGTGTTCACCACGGGCAATGCCGCGTGACGAGCGAGCGCCGATGGCTCACGTGCGCTTTATGCCGTTCTGCCCAGCATCGCCAACACGACGCAACGCGGCAATCCTCTCGACCGCGCCGTGCGATATCCAGGTTCACCCCCGTGTGCCCGTTGCGCGATATCGCTGGCCTCGCCACAGGAGTTTCCCATGAGCATCCAGAGCAAGACCACGCACAGCCTCAACGACCTCATCGCCATTTCCCGCGACGGCAAGGACTTCTACGAAGAAGCCGCCAAGAAGGTGGGCGACGCCGAGCTGTCCGCGCTGTTCCTGCGCATCGCCGGCGTCAAGTCGGACATCGTCAGCAGCCTGAGCGCGGTGGTGCAGTCGGTCGGCGGCAAGCCGGAAGAGCACGGCACCATGGTCGGCAGCATGCAGCAGATGTATGGCAAGGTCCGCGCCGCGCTGGGCGACACCAAGTACGGCTATGTCGCCGAGCTGGAAGAGTCCGAGGACCGCCTGCTGAAGGCCTTCAACGAGACCATCGCCGACGCCGACGCCCCGGTGGCCGCGCGCGATGCCGCCACCCGTCTGCTGCCGGAAGTGCGCGCCTGCCACGACGTGATGCGCACCCGCAAGCACGCGATGAAGAACGCGGCGTAAGTGCCGCCCGCCGCCGGCCCGGCGCGCCGCATCGCGGCGTTGTCCGGGTCGGCGTGCCGATGGTCTGCAGCGGGACGGTGCGCTTGCTACCATGCGTGCTCGACCGCTGCCCGACCTGATTGCGGCGTTTGCCGCTTCTGCCCATGTCTCCCGATGCTGCGCCTGCTGGCGCCCAGTTCTCGCTCGGTTTCGATGCGCTTGCCGCACGCGAGAGCCTGTTCTTTGCGCTGCTACCCGACACGCAAACCGCGCAAGCGGTGCACAGCCTTGGCCAGCAACTGTGCCAGGCGCATGGTCTGCACGGGCGTGCGCTGCCGCCGGAGCGGCTGCATGTCACCTTGCACTATCTGGGCGAATACGCCGGGATCCCGCCGCGGCTTCTGCAACAGGCCTGCGCCGCCGGGCAGGCGCTTGCGGCCTCGCCCTTTCAACTTGCATTCGACCAGGCGGTGACCTTCGACAGCCGCGCGCGTAGCCGACCGCTGATACTGCGCGGTGATGCCGAGCCCGCGCCGTTGCTGGCGTTGCGTCAGGCGCTGCAGCAGCAGTTGGCCCGACACGGCGTGGCGTCGCGCGCCGACGGCGCCTATCTGCCGCACATGACCCTGGCCTATGTCGATCAGGCGTTGGCGTCGCAGCAGGTGCCGGCGCTGCATTGGCAGGCGACGTCGCTGAGCCTGATCCGCAGCGTACAGGGCCAGGGCCGTTACCTGCACGAAGCCAGCTGGCCGTTGCGCGCCGCCCCTGCGCAGCACGGCGCATGAACGCGGCGCCGCTGACCCTGCCCGAGGCGCAATGGGCGCAGCTGCGGGCGGCCTACGCCGAACCGCCGCGGGCGTATCACCATTTCGGCCACGTCGAGGCGGTGCTGGCGCACTACGCCGAGGTCGCCGCCGACACCGGCTGGCGGCAGCCACGCGAGGTCTACCTGGCCGTGCTCTATCACGATGCGGTCTATCGTGCCGGCCGCGGCGACAACGAAGCGCAGTCGGCGCGCCTGGCCGAGGCGGCGATCGCGCAATGGCTGCCGGACGCCGGGGTGGAGGCGACGCGGGTGGCTGCGCTGATCGAACTCACCGCGCGTCACGGGCAACTGACCGTCGACTCGGTGGATGCGGACGCCGCGCTGTTCCTGGATTGCGACATGGCCATCCTCGGCGCCGCGCCGGAAGCCTTCGCCGCCTACGACCGCGCCATCGCCGAGGAGTACCGCGGCGTGGTGCCGGGCTGGTTGTACCGACGCAAGCGCCGCGCGTTCCTGCGCACCGTGCTGGCGCAGCCGCGCATCTTCCTCAGCGAGCGCTTCCATGCGCGCTACGACGCGGCCGCGCGCGCCAACCTGCGTCACGCCATCGGCTGAGGGGACGCGGACCGCTGCCTGCGCCGCCTTCTTCTACACTGCCGCGCCGGTCTGCCCCGGCCGCCGCCACGGAGCCCCATGTCCGACCCTGCCGCCAATGCCGATCCCCGCCCGCAGGCGCCGTTGCCGCCGGGCCCCAGCGACTGCTGCGACAGCGGCTGTCCGCTGTGCGTCTACGACCTCTACCACGAGGAGCTGGAGCGCTACCGGCAGGCGCTGGCCGCCTGGCGGCTGCGCCATCCCGGCGCCGACGCGGACGCCTGACAGGCCTGCCGGTGCAGGCGCTGGCGCAGGTCCGGCGTACCTGGCATGAACCAGGGAGCGCGCCGCGCTTCGCGCCGTCGCCGTTCGGGATTATCTTTACACGCCTTTTCAGGATTGCCGGATGATGCAGAAGCGTGGCGGTTGGATGTGGGGATGTGCATTGGGCGGACTGCTCGCGGCCGGCGTCGCCGGCGCAGCACCGGGCGCTGCGGCCACCGCCGCGCCGCATGCCGGCGCACCGGCCGCGGCGCCGGAAAAGCTCAGCCACGGCCGCTTCGAGCAGGTGCCGGTGCTGTTGCCCAAGGGCAACGCGCAGCGCGTGGTGCTGTGGTTCGCCGGCGGCAAGCATGCCGACGCCGAGCGCATGCGCCAGATCGAGGCGCTGCGCGACGACGGCGCCATGGTGGCGGTGATCGACAGTGCGCACCTGCAGGCGGTGCTGGCCAAGATCGACGGCACCTGCGGCTTCTCCGCCGGCGACGTGGAGAATTTCTCGCGCTACGTGCAGGCCTATTTCCACGTGCCGACCTACCACCTCCCGTTGCTGGTGGGCGATGGCGACGGCGCCGCGCTGGCCTATGCGGTCGCGGCGCAGGCGCCCAAGCATCTGCTGGCGGGCCTGCTGACCGAGGATTTCTGCCCGGTGCAGGTGCTCGACGACCAGATCTGCGGCGCCGGCATCACCGCGCCGGCGCGCGCGTTGCAGGCGACTGCGCTGCCGGTGCCGTGGCTGGCCGCGCTCGACGCCAAGACCCGCCGCGACCGTTGCACCCAGCAGAGCGACGCGTTCCTGCAGAAGGTGGCGCAGGCGCGGCAGTTCCGCCGCAGCGCCAGCGGCGATGCGCTGCCGGGCCTGCGTGCGGCGGTGCGTTCGCTGGGCGACCGGCCCGGCGTCAGCCTGCCGCCGACCCCGGCCGACCTGGCCGGGCTGCCGGTGGTCGAAGTGCCTGCCGCCGCGGGCGCGGGCGATGCCGACAACGGCAACGTGTTCGCGATCTTCGTCTCCGGCGACGGCGGCTGGGCTGGACTCGACCAGCAGGTCGCCGGCGCCCTGGCCAAGGCCGGCATCCCGGTGGTGGGCGTGGATTCGCTGCGCTACTTCTGGAGCGAGCGCACGCCGCAGGGCTTCGCCACCGACCTGGACCGCATCTACCGCCACTACAGCCACCTGTGGCAACGCGGGCGGGTGGTGCTGATCGGCTTCTCGCAGGGCGCCGACGTGCTGCCGGCGGCCTACAACCAGTTGCCGGAAGCGATGCGCGACCAGGTGCAGCTCACCGCCTTGCTGTCGGTCGGCAAGACCGCCGACTACGAGTTCCACGTGTCCAACTGGATCAGCTCCGGCGACGACGGCCTGCCGATCGCCCCGGAAGTGGCGAAGATGCCGCCGGCGCAGACCCTGTGCATCTATGGCGAGGACGACGACGACGCGCTGTGCCCGGACCTGCCCAAGGGCGCGGTGCAACTGGTCAGGCTGCCCGGCGACCATCATTTTCAGGGCGATTACGCCACGCTGGCCAAGCAGATTCTGCAGCGGATTCAGTAGAAGCCGGGATTGGGGAGGCGGGATTGGGGATTGGGGGTTGGTCGCGCGTGCGGGCTTGTCCGTTCGCGCCGTCTTAGGAGCGGCTTCAGCCGCGACGCTGATCGCTGAAACGCCAGTTCTGCGCGGCACAAGCGCCCGTTCGGTGTTGCCGGACTCCATGGCGGCCGTACCCTCACCCCAACCCCTCTCCCGGGGGGAGAGGGGCTTTGCTTTTCCTTCTCCCCTCGGGAGAAGGTGCCCCGAAGGGGCGGATGAGGGTGCGGCGCGAAGCCTCGTAAAGCTCCGGCAAACGGGGTAGCCAGGCCAATCCCCAATCCCGACTCCCCAATCCC
>NZ_NSGT01000018.1:0-23794 GCF_009192905.1 Xanthomonas sp. LMG 12459 | reverse complement strand
GGAGAAGGTGGCCCGAAGGGCCGGATGAGGGTCGGGCGCCGCCTCGCCTCGCCCATTGCACCGCGCCTCGTGCCGCACCCTCACCCCAACCCCTCTCCCGGTGGGAGAGGGGCTTGCGGTCTCGCGCCGCACCGCCGTGCACCATCCAGCAAAAAAATGCCCGCCGGAAGGCGGGCGAACTGCGTCATGGTCGGCACGTCGCTGCTTTCGGAACCGCTGCGGGAGGTTCTCCTCCCGCGCACGTGGCGCGGCGGCGAACGGCGCCGCCGCGCGATCGGGCGTTACTGCCGCCCGACCAGGGTCAGGCCGCTGTAGCTGCCGCTCAGGCGCACGTAGTAGGTCGTGGCGCTGGACGGGGTGAGGCGCACCGCCTGGGTGGTGCCGGCACGGGTGGAACGCGCGTCGTAGCTGCTGCTGGTCGGCGTCTTGCCCGCCGACACGTACATCGCCACGTTGCCGGTGCCGCCGAAGGTCATGAAGCTGACCACCGTGCCGGCCGCGGCCTGGAAGCTGTACAGCGCATCGCCGCCCTGGCTGCCGATGCCGCGCATCTCCACCTTGTTGACCAGGGTCTTGGTCGGCGGCACGCAGCTGCTGTCGGACGGATCGCACGGCGGGGTGGTGGCCATCTGCAGCAGCATGTCCACGTCCAGGATGCCGGCGCCGATCGGCGTGCTGGTGGGGATCGCCACCGGGAACGGCCGCGCGCTGGCGCGCAGCAGGTCGCGCATGCCGGTCCAGCTGAAGGGCGTCTTGGCCACGCTCTGCACCATCGCCACCGCCGCGGCCACGTGCGGGGAGGCCATCGAGGTGCCGGCCATGCCGCCGATCTGCCAGTCGCCGGTCGGGCTCTGGGTGCCGCCGTTGATCACCTGGAAGATGTAGCCGTTCGGGTTGCCGTCGACGTCGCCGCCACCGCCCGGCGCGGCGATGTCCACGCGCGTGCCGTAGTTGGAGTAGCTGGCGCGGCCGCCGTTCACCCGCGAGGCGCCGACGCTGATCACGCCGTTGCAGGAGGACATGGTGTAGGTGGAGGCATTGGCGTTGGAGTTGCCGGCGGCGACCACGATGATCGTGCCCTTGGCGTTGATCTGGTCGATCGCGTCCTGGTAGATCTGCGGGCAGGTGTCCGGCGCGCCGCTGCCCAGGCTCATGTTGATCACCTCGGCCGGGTTCGGGTTGGTCGGCAGGCCGGCCACCGGCAGACCCGCGGCCCACAGCATGCCGTCGGCGATGTCGCTGCCGAAGCCGCCGCAGGAGCCGAGCACGCGCACCGGCACGATCTTGGCGTCGTAGGCCAGGCCGGCCGTGGCCAGGTTGTTGTTGGTGACCTGGGCGATGGTGCCGGAGACATGGCTGCCGTGCCACGAACTCGGCGCCGGCGCATTGCCGGATGCGCCCAGCGCGGTGCAGTAGTCGGCTTCCACCCAGTCGCCCAGGTCGTAGCCGCCGGCCACGCGACCGTCCGTGTCGCGGCGCGAAACGCGGTGGTCGGTGATCATGTCGTAGCCGGGCAGCACGTTGGCGGCCAGATCCGGGTTGTCCTTGACCACGCCGGTATCGACCACCGCCACCACCACGCCCTTGCCGGTGGAGCGGGTCCAGCCCTGCTCGGCGTTGACCCCGCCGACCGGGTCGTGGAAGTTCCACTGCAGCTTGGCGTAGGCGGGATCGTTGGGGGTGGTGGAGGCGGCGGCCGCGATGGCAGCCGGCAGGCGCACGCTGGCCTCGTCCAGGCGCCGGTACAGCCGATCGACCTGCACCGACACCACCGACGGATCGGCCTTCAGCTCGTTGATGAAGGCGGTGCGCTCGCTGTCGCTGAGGTGGCGCGAGGTCTGCACCACATGCCAGCCCGGCACCGCCATGTCGCGCAGCACCTTGGCGCTGACCGCGCTGCGCAGCGTCAGGCCGTTGCTGCCGATCTGCGCGCGCTGCATGCCGCTGCGCGCCACTGCGCTGCTGAGGGTGCTGGCCAGCAGGCTGCGCGCCTGGCTGCCGCCGTCACGGGTCTTGACGATGAAGCGCTGGCCCAGGTCGTTGGCGCTGGCCGATTGCGGCACCGGGCCTTGCACACCGCCCAGGCCGATGGTGGGGGAGGCCGCCTGCGCGCCACCGGCGAACAGGACGGCGGCGAGGGCAGCGGCGAGCGTATTGGAAGACATCATCTGCGGATCCTGGAAAGAGAGGTGAGAAGAAGAAAACGGCGGCGCGCGCGGCGCCGCGTGACGTCACAGATCGATGCCCACGCCGATGCCGGCCGAGGACTCGCCGCTGCTGAACGCGCCGCCCAGGCTGAACGAGGCGCGCGCGCCGATCTTGCGGGCGTAGCCGACCGACAGCGCCTGCTGCCCGCCCTGGAAGCCGGCGCCGACCGACACGCGCCCGCGCGGGCTCTGCGTGCCGGCGGCGTTGACCGCCATGTTGAGCATCGCCGCGCTCATCGCGCCGAGCCGGTCCATGCGCCGGTCCATGCCGTCGAGGCGATGCTCGGTGTCGGTGCGCAACTGGTTGAAGCTGTCGTCCAGCGCGGTGATGCGGGTGTTGGTGTAGGCGTTGGCGCTGCTCAGGGTGGCGCTGTTGCCGGCACGCATCTGCGCCACATTGACCGCGTCGGTGTCGGCGCTGCCGGCGGCGACGTTGGCGACCTGGCGTTCGTTGCCGGCGCTGCCCACCGAGACCGTGTTGGCGCGGTTGGCGACCGAGCCCTGGCCCAGCGCCACCGAATTGGCGGCGCTGGCCGAGGCGCCCTGGCCGAGCGCGGTGGCCGAGGCGGCCGAGGCATTGGCGCTCTCGCCGAGCGCCACCGCGTTGGTCGCCACCGCGGCGACGCGGGCGTTGGCGCCGACCGCGGTGCTGCCGTCGGCATTGACCGTGGCGTTGCCGCCGATGGCGGTGTCGTTGGGGCCATAGGCCAGCGACTGCGCGCCCATCGCCAGGCCGTTGTTGCCGTTGGCGGTGGCCCCGGAACCCACGGCCACGGCATTGGTGCCGGCGCCGGTGCTCGGCGCGCTCGCCGCACCGTCGCCGCCGCCGACGCTGATGCCGCCGGAACCGCCGATGGTGTTCAGGCGGTTGCCGAAGCCGGTGAGGGCGGTGTCGAGCGCGCCCATCGCCGAGCCCAGGTCGGTGTAGTGCGTGCCCTGCACCAGGTAATTGCCGCCGATCAGGTTGCCGTTGGCGTCGACCACGCTGCCGGCGCCGAACGCGGCGGCGACGTTGCGCAGCTGCGCCAGGTTGACCGCGTCGGTGTCCATGGTGCCGGCGGCCAGGTTGGTGAGCTGGCGCTCGGCGCCCGCTGCGCCGATGGACACGGTGTTGTCGCGTTCGGCGACCGAACCGGCGCCCAGCGCCACGCTGTTGTTGGTGATGGTCTGCTTGTCGTTGACGAACTGCGAGTTGCCGACCCGCGCGCCGGGGCCGATCGCGATCGACTGGTCGCCGAACACATCGGACTTGGTGCCGATGGCGATGCTGTCGTAGAACAGCACCGGCGTATCGAGGAAGAAGTTGCCGTTCCACACCATGCCCCCGCCCAGGGCCAGACTGCGGGTGCCGCCGGCCCAGGAGCGGTTGCCGAGCGCGGTGGAGCCGACGCCGCCGGCGAACGCGGCCGGGCCGACCGCGGTGCCGTCGTCGTTCTGGACGAACGCGCTGGGGCCCATGGCCACGCTGTGGGTGCCCCAGGCGCGTGCGCCGTTGCCGAAGGCGGTGGCCCACTCGGCGGTGGCCTGGCTCTGCGCGCCCACCGCCACGGCGGCGTACTGGTTGGCCACCGCGGTGGTGCCGACGGCGACGGTGCGGTTGGCGCTGGCTTCGGCCAGGGCGCCGACCGCGGTGGAACTGTAGGCCGTGGCCAGCGCGCCGCCGCCCAGCGCGGTGGACAGCGGGCCGGTGGCCTGCGTGGCCTGCATTTGGGTGCCTTCGGCGCCGAAGCCCGGACTCATCTCCTCGCCCACGTCGACGATGCCGCCGACGGCGACGCTGGAGCGGTCGCTGGCGATCGCGCCGGCGCCGGCCGCCACGTTGTACTTGCCGCTGGCCTGGGCGCCGGCGCCCAGCGCGGTGGCGGCCACGCCGGTGGCCGAAGTCTGCTGCAGGATCACCACGCCGTTGGGCTGGTAGGAGAAATCCAGGTCGAGCATGCCGCCGACGGCGGTGGTGGAGACCTCGGTGGCCAGGCTGTTGTGGCCCACCGCCACCGCGTGGTTGGCGTAGCCGACCGCACCGCCGCCGAGCGCGATGGTGCCGGTGCCGACCGCCGAGGCGGCCTCGCCGGCGGCCAGCGCTTCGTCGCCGTCGGCGTCGGCACCGGCGTTGCTGTCGGCGCTGCCGGTGGCTTTGAAGTAGACGCTGGGGTCGTAGGTGGTCGCGGCCGGCGTGGCGCTGGCGTCGCTGGCCGTAGCGTCGGTGCCGGTGGCGGGTTGGGTGCTGGCGGTCGTCGCGGTGCTGGGGGTGGGCGTCTGCGCCATCGCCGTCGACGACAGGCACAGCGCGCAGGCCAGGGCCAGGGTGCTGTACGCGCGGGGAATCGGATGACGGGCGGCGGTGCCGCGCAGGGAAGAGCATGCGTTCATGGCGATCTCGGGCTGAAAAAACGGCAGGGCAGAAGGTGACGTCGGCGGCGCGTGTGCGCCTCCGCATCGGTCTGGAGTGGTCTGGAAACAGCGCCGTCGTCCCCGGGCGTGTTCCGTCATGCGAACTTAGGCCCGCCGTCACCGGCTTGTCACCTGCAAGTTCTCGCATGATCATCATCGGATTCTCACTGAACGGGAATGGAGCACGGCGGCATGGCGAAGGCGTTCTGGAACTGGCTGGGCCGCGCGCCGCTGGTGGACGAGGTGGATCGGCGCAATGCGCGGGTGATCCAGTTGCTGCTGCTGTTCCTGGCGGTGACCATTCCCGCCACGATCGTGGTGGCGGTGGTGCTGGCCTGGCCGCAGCTGCGCGGTCAGCCGCTGCCGCCGGGCATGCTGATTTCGTTGACCATGAGTCTGCTGATCGGGGTGTGCGCGGCGATCGGCTTCGTGCGCGTGCGCCATGGCGCCCTGCGCGGCGGCGTGCGGCTGCTGCTCGGGGCGATGCTCGGCTCGTTGCTGGTCAACGCCGCCATCCACGGCTTCCAGCGGCAGTTGCCGGATCAACTGGCGCAGATGCTGGTGCTGATCCTGGCCGGGTTGGTGCTGGGGCGCCGCGCGCTGTGGGTCACTTTCGTCGCCTTGCTGCTGATGCTCGGCGTCGGCGTGGGGCGCGACGCCCTGGCCGAACTGGCCGGCGCGCCGGCGCAGGCGCTGTTCAACGTGCTGCCGGTGCTGTTCAGTTACCTGTTGGTGACGCTGCTGCTGGACCGCACCACCGAGGCGCTGCGCGAGAGCCTGCGCGAATCCAACGCGCGCGGCCAGCGCCTGCAGCAGGAGATGCAGGAACGCGAACGCGCACAGACCCAGCTGATCCACGCGCAGAAACGCGAGATCACCGAGCGCATGGCCAGCGGCCTGGCCCACGACTTCAACAACATCCTGGCGGTGATGTCCGGCTTCGCCGCCGCGCGCCACGACGACGACCTGACCAGCGACGCGCAGCGCATCGCGCAGCTGGAGGACAGCCTGGCGGCGGTGGAGGCATCGGCCGAGCGCGGCATGACCATCGTGCGCCGGCTGCTGCGCTTCAGCCGCCGCGACGCCGAGCATGTCGAACGCTTCGACGCCGCGGCCGCGGTGGAGGCCTTGCAGCCGATGCTGCGGCAGTTGCTGGAAGCGCGGATCGTGCTGCGCTGCGCGCTGCCGGCGGCGCCGGCGCCGATCCGTTTCGAGCGCAGCCAGTTCGACCTGATGCTGCTGAACCTGGCCTCCAACAGCCGCGATGCGATCGCCGACCGCGGCCATTTCGACATCGCCGTGTCCAGCGAGGACGAGGGCACCGTCATCGAGGTCGCCGACGACGGCCACGGCATGCCGGCGGAGGTGGCCGCGCAGGTGTTCGAGCCGTTCTACAGCACCAAGCCCGCCGACAGCGGCACCGGCCTGGGCCTGGCGGTGGTGCGCGACCTGGTGGTGCGCGCCGGCGGCCGGATCCAGGTGCACAGCACGGTGGGCGTGGGCACGCGCTTCCGCATCGTGCTGCCGCACGCCGATGCGGTGGCGATGTAGCGCCTGCCCGGAAGGTCTGTGCGCTGCGGCGCCGCGCGCGCGCGGTGCGCGTCAGCCGGCGGGATCGAAGATGTAGCCCTTGCCGTGCACCGCGGCCAGCGGCAGCGGCTCGCCGCAGCGGCGCTGCACCTTGCTGCGCAGGCGGTGCACCATCGAATCCAGGCGGTGCGCGTCGAAGTCGTACACGCGGTCGGTGAGCGCGGCGATCAAGGCCTCGCGCGCCACCAGCAGGCCCGGTTGCTCGAGCAGGCGCAGGCACAGCCGGCGTTCGCTGCCGGTCAGCGCGGCGGCGGCGCCGGTCGGCGACAGCAGGCACCAGCCGTCCTCGCTCACCTGCCAGCGCCCGCGCGCCGGCGCCGCAGGCGGGCGCCCGCTCACGCGCCGCGCCAGGCTGTGCAGGGTCGCGGCCAGCAGGTCGATTTCCACCGGCTTGGACAGATAGGCGTCGGCGCCGCCGGTCAGGCCGCGGATGCGGTCCTCGGTCTGGCCCAGACTGGTCAGCATGACGATGCCCAGGTCCGGGTATTGCAGGCGCAGCGCGCCGGCCAGGGTGAAGCCGTCGGTGTCGGGCAGGCCGACATCCAGCACCACGATCTCGGCGCCCTCGCGCTGCACCCGCTGCTGCAGTTCCGCGCCGGTGCCGCAGCCGTCGGCGGCGAAGCCGAAACGGCGCAGGCCCGGCACCAGGATGCGATCGCGCAGTATCGGATCGTCCTCCAGGACCAGAGTGCGCAGGGCGGCGGCAGCGGGATCGGAAGTCATGCGCAGCCGCAGTGTAGCCGCAGCCGGCCGCTTGCGCGCGCCTGAACGGCGCCGCGCGGCGATTACGCGACGCAAACACCGGCGCTGGCAGACTCGCCGCTCCTCCGCACCGGCGCCCACGATGGCCTCGCGAATCGAAGACTACGCCATGCTCGGCAACTGCCGCAGCGCGGCTCTGGTGGACCGTCGCGGCTCGATCGACTGGCTGTGTCTGCCGCGCTTCGATTCCGATGCCTTGTTCGCCGCCCTGCTCGGCGAACCCGACCACGGCCGCTGGGCGATTGCGCCGCAGGGCGACTTCACCAGCACCCGTGCCTACCGCGACGGCAGCCTGGTGCTGGAGACGCGGTTCGAGACCGACACCGGCGCGGTGGCGCTGCTCGACTTCATGGTCGCCAGCCACGACGAGGTGATGCACAACCACGTGGTGCGGATCGTGCGCGGACTGCACGGCCGGGTGCCGCTGCGCATGCAGCTGCAGCTGCGCTTCAACTACGGCCGCACCATTCCCTGGGTGTCGCAGATCGAGGGCGGCCTGCAGGCGGTGGCCGGGCCGGACCAGATCGCGCTGCGCAGCCCGCAGGC
Source organism: Xanthomonas sp. LMG 12459 (assembly GCF_009192905.1). Classification (NCBI taxonomy): domain Bacteria; kingdom Pseudomonadati; phylum Pseudomonadota; class Gammaproteobacteria; order Lysobacterales; family Lysobacteraceae; genus Xanthomonas; species Xanthomonas sp. LMG 12459. Next base: position 16,298 of record NZ_NSGT01000018.1, on the reverse strand, counting down.
CATGCACGGCCACGGCTTCGCCACCGAAGCCGAGTTCGTGCTGGAGGCCGGCGAAAGCACCTGGTTCGTGCTCAGCCACGGCGCCTCGCAGTTGGAGCTGCCGCCGTTGCTGGCGCCGGAGCAGGCGCTGGCGCAGACCGAGGCGTTCTGGCACGGCTGGTCGCACCGCTGCCTGCATGCCGGCCCGTGGACCGAGGCGGTGCGGCGCTCGCTGGTGGTGCTGAAGGGCCTGAGTTACCTGCCCACCGGCGCCATCGTCGCCGCACCGACCACCTCGCTGCCCGAACGTCTGGGCGGCGAGCGCAACTGGGACTACCGCTTCTGCTGGCTGCGCGATGCGGTGTTCACCCTGACCGCATTGCGCGCGGCCGGCTATTTCGACGAGGCTGCCGCGTTCCATGGCTGGCTGCAGCGCACCGTGGCCGGCTCGCCCGACCAGTTGCAGGCGCTGTACGGCATCGGCGGCGAGCGGCGCATGTCCGAATGGCAAGTGGACTGGCTGCCCGGCTACGAAGGCGCCTCGCCGGTGCGCGTGGGCAATGCCGCGGTCGGCCAGTTCCAGCTCGACGTCTATGGCGAGGTGATCGCCGCGTTCCACCGCGGCCACCACGAGGGCATGGCCTCGGCGGTGCATGGCCGCTCGCTGGCGCGGCAGTTGCTGGAGGTGCTGGAGCAGCGCTGGCGCGAGCCGGACGAGGGCATCTGGGAGATCCGCGACAAGCGCCAGCACTTCGTGCATTCCAAGGTGATGGCGTGGCTGGCGTTCGACTGCGGTGCGCGCGACGGCGTCACCGATGCCGACGCGGCGCAACGCGCGCACTGGCGCGCGCTGGCCGACGAGATCCATGCGCAGGTGCTGGCGCAGGGCGTGCACCGCGATGGCTACTTCGTGCAGAGCTACGGCAGCGAACGGCTGGACGCGGCGACCCTGCTGATCCCGCTGGTCGGCTTCCTGCCGCCGGATGATCCGCGCGTGGCCGCTACCGCCGACGCCATCGCCGAACACCTGAGCATCGACGGCCTGGTCGAGCGCTACCGCGCCGACGACGCCAGCGGCGACGGCCTGCCGGCCGGCGAGGGCACCTTCATCGCCTGCAGTTTCTGGCTGGTGGAGAACTACACGCTGCTCGGCCGCGGCGAGCAGGCGCGCGCGCTGTTCGAGCGCCTGCTCGCGCTGTGCAACGACGTCGGCCTGCTGGCCGAGGAGTACGACCCGCGCAGCGGCCGCATGCTCGGCAATTTCCCGCAGGGCTATTCGCACGTGGCGCTGATCCACGCGGCGCTGCGCCTGCATGGCTTGATCGGCGAACAGGACACCCATCCATGAGCGATGCCTCCCAGACCACTCCTCCCTGCCTGATCGTGGTGTTCGGCGCCCGCGGCGACTTGACCCGGCGCCTGGTGTTGCCGGCGCTGTACAACCTGCGCCACAGCGGTGCGCTGCCCGAGGAATTCGCGGTCATCGGCGTGGACCACGGCGCGGTCAGCGAAGTGGCGTGGCGGCGCATGCTCGGCGATGCGATGCGCGGGCTGATGGCCGACCGCGACGCGGAGTTCAAGGCCGATGGCCTGGACGAGGAGGTGTGGGGCTGGCTGCGTTCGCGCCTGCACTACCTGCGCGGCGACTTCAACGACGCAGCCACCTATCGCAGCCTGGGCGCGCTGCTGGAGAAAATCGGCGCGCAGTACCGCACCGGCGGCAACGTGCTGTTCTACCTGGCCACCGCGGCACGCTTCTTCGCCCCGGTGATCGAACAGCTGGGGTCGGCCGGGCTGGTCAAGCAGGGCGCCAGCAGCGGCTGGCGCCGGGTGATCGTGGAGAAGCCGTTCGGCCACGACCTGCAGAGCGCGCGCGAGCTCAACGCCATCGTCGGCCGCGTGCTGGACGAGGACCAGGTGTTCCGCATCGACCATTTCCTCGGCAAGGAAACGGTGCAGAACATCCTCGCCTTCCGCTTCGCCAACGGCCTGTTCGAGCCGGTGTGGAACCGCGACCGCATCGACCACGTGCAGATCACCGCGGCCGAGACCATCGGCGTGGAGGGCCGCGGCGGCTTCTACGACCCCACCGGCTGCCTGCGCGACATGGTGCCCAACCACCTGTTCCAGTTGCTGGCGATGATCGCGATGGAACCGCCGGCGGCCTTCACCCCGGCGGCGATGCTGCGCCGGCGCGCCGAGGTGATCGAGGCGGTGCGGCCGCTGAGTCCCGCCGACGTGGTCCGCGGCCAGTACGCGGCCGGCGCGATCGGTCGCAACGCGGTGCCGGGCTACCGCGAGGAGGACACGGTGCCGCCGGATTCCAACACCGAGACCTATGTGGCGATGAAGCTGCAGGTGGACACCTGGCGCTGGGCCGGCGTGCCGTTCTACCTGCGCACCGGCAAGCGCCTGCGCGAGCGCACCACCGAGATCGCGATCCGCTTCAAGCCGGCGCCGCTGGCGCCGCTGCGCAGCGCCGAGATCGGCGGCTACGGCCCGGACTGGCTGGTGCTGCACATCCAGCCCGACGAAGGCATCTCGCTGCAGTTCGACGTCAAGCGCCCGGGCGCGCGGGTCAGCCTGGCGCCGGTGCGCATGGACTTCCGCTACCGCGACTGGTTCCCCAAGGAATACACGGTGGGCTACGAACGCCTGCTGCAGGACTGCATGCATGGCGAGGCCGGCCTGTTCCAGGACGCGACCATGGTCGAGGCGGCCTGGACCATCGTGCAGCCGATCCTCGACGCCTGGCAGACCTCGGCCGACGAGACCCCGCAGTACCCGGCCGGCAGTGCCGGCCCGGCCGCGGCCGATGCGCTGCTGGCGCTCAACGGCGGCCACACCTGGCGCACCCTGACCGCCGGGCGCCGCCCGCCGCCGCGGCGCCCGCCCGAAGCCACCGCCACCACCGAGACCCGGCCGGTGACGCCGGCGCCGAAGCGTGGCGGGGCCAAGGCGGGCGATGCCTCGGCTTCCGCGAAGCCAGGCAAGTCGACCAAGCGCAAGCCTGCCCCGGCGCCGGTGAAGATGCCGGCGGCCAAGAAGGTCGCGAAGAAAGTCGCGAAGAAAACCGTCAAGCGCGCGGCCAGCGGCACCGCAGCGAAGCGTTCGTCACGCAAGAGCTGAAGCGATGCCCCGGGCGCCGGCGTGAGCGCCGGTGCTCGGGGAGATGCCTCCATGCCAGCAGGAGCGGCGCAGCGACGGCGGCTGGATCCTGCAGTCGGGGCTGAAGCCCCTCCCACAATGGAAGGATTGGCGCCGTGCGGACACAGCGCGCTTGCCGAGCATTGGCGTTGGCAAGCCGGCATGCCGTGGGAGCCCACCGCCCCTGTTGTCGCAGCCAGCAAGGGCGTCACCGCCGCGGACGCTTTCGACCGTCAGTGTGGGAGGGGCTTCAGCCCCGACGCGACCACGCTCGACTACACGCGCACCACGCAGTGGGCACGTGCCTCGGCCAATCGTCGGCGTCCCCATCACGATCTGTCGCGCGTGACAACGGCGTACCTACCGCTACCGCGGTTGTCGGCAGCGACGAGCGCACATACGCAGCGCATGCCTGGGACACCGTTGGCCGCGCGGGCAAGCCACCCGCATCAACTGCGATGCTGTCCCGCGCCTGTTGCGCCCGTCGCATTCGCCGGCCCGGCCGTCGGATCGTTGACGTCGGCCTCGAACAGCCTGGTCAGGTCGGCGCGCGCCGCACGCGCAGTCTGCACCACCGCCGCATCGTCGTCGTAGACCAGGTGCTGGGCGCGCAGCAATTGCGAGTCGTGTTCGCGGAAGCGGGCGATGCGATCGCGCGCGGTCGCCGCATCCAGGCCCAGGCCGAGCAGCACCTGCTCGCTCAGCTCCAGGCTGGAGGCGAACACTTCGCGGAACGGCTCCGCACCCAGGTCCATCAGCCGCCAGGCGTGCTGGCGGTTGCGTGCGCGCGCCAGCACCTTGGCGGTGGGGTAGAGCCGGCGGATCAGCCGCGTGGTCTTGATGTTGGTCTCCGGGTCGTCCATCGCCACCACGAAGATGCGGATGCCGTCGCTGCCGGCCGCGCGCAGCAGGTCCGGACGGCTGGGGTCGCCGTAGTAGAGCTGGTTGCCGAAGCGGCGCAGGTCCTCCACCGTGTCCGGATTGTGTTCCAGCGCCACGAACGGGATGCGCTGCGCAGTCAGCAGGCGCGCGACGATCTGGCCGAAGCGGCCCATGCCGGCGATCAGCACCTGCGCGCGCTGCGTGTCCACGGTGTCGTACTGCGCCGCCGGCGGTGGCTGTTTGCCCTTGCCGGCCTCGCTGCCGCCGAGCAGGCGCTGCATGCCGATCAGCAGCAGCGGCGTCAGCGCCATCGACACGCCGACCACCGCGACCAGGCGGTCGTGGGTGGCGTCGTCGAGCAGGCGCACGCGCTGCGCCTCGGTGAACACCACGAAGGCGAACTCGCCACCCAGCCACAGCAGGCTGCCCAGCAGCAGCGCACTGCGCCAGGGCAGGCGCAGCACGCGGCCGATGCCGGCCAGCAGCGCGAACTTGACCAACAGCAGCGTGGCCACCGCCCCGGCGATCAGCCACGGTTCGGCGACGATGCGGTCCAGGTCGATGCCCATGCCCACGGCGATGAAGAACACGCCCAGCAGCAGGCCCTGGAACGGCTCGATCTGCGCCTCCAGCTCGTGGCGGAACTCCGAATCGGCCAGCAGCACGCCGGCCAGGAACGCTCCCAGGCTGGGGCTGAGCCCGGCCTTCTGCAGGAACCAGGCGTTGCCCAGCACCACCAGCAGCGCGCTGGCGGTGAACACCTCGGGCATGCGCGTGCGCGCCACCGTGCGGAACAGGTGGCGCAGCACGAAGCGCCCGCACAGCACCACCAGCGCCAGCGCGCCCACCGCCTGGCCCACTTCCGTCCAGGTCAGGGTGTCGTTCTTGGCGCCGCCGAGCAGCGGCACCGCGGCCAGCAGCGGGATCGCGATCAGGTCCTGGAACAGCAGGATGGCGAAGCCGAGCCGGCCGTAGTCGCTGTTGAGCGCCTTGCGCTCGGCCAGCAGTTGCAGGCCCACCGCGGTGGAGGACAGCGCCAGCGCCAGGCCGATCACCAGCGCGCTCTTCCAGTTCAGGCCCATGCACAGCGCCAGCGCGCCCAGCGGCAGCGCGGTCAGCGCGACCTGGGCGCTGCCGGCACCGAACACCGCATGCCGCATCACCTTCAAGCGCGCCGGCGACAGTTCCAGGCCGATCAGGAACAGCAGCATCACCACGCCGATCTCGGCGGCGTTGAGGATCCGCTCGGTGTCCTGCACGAAGCCCAGCCCGTCCGGCCCCAGCACCACGCCCGCGGCCAGGTAGGCCAGCACCGCGCCCAGGCCCAGGCGCTTGAACACCGGCACCGCGATCACCGCAGCCAGCAGCAGCACCAGCGCCAGTTCCAGGCCGCCGCTATGCACGAGTCGTCTCCATCGCCGCATTATGCGGCCGCCAATGCGACCGGGTGCTGACCCGGGCTGTGCCTGCGGGCTCCGATGGACATGGCGGATCCGCGAAGGATCGGCGGTGGGCGACCGTCTGGCGCGGTCTTTCTGCGGGGATGGCGGCGCCGCCTGCCCTGCGCACCCGGTGTGCGCCGCCGCCTGGTCTCTGTGGCCTGGTCGGGTCGGGGCTGAAGCCCCTCCCACACCGGGAAGTCCAGCAATGTTCCGTGTCGTTCCGGATTCCGCTCAAGCGCGCGTGCGTGCGTAACGGGCTGCCGACCCAAGCTCCCTGTTGGAGGGGCTTCAGCCCCGACACGCGGAGGCCGGAATCTCGCCAGCGCAGCTGTCGCCGGATGCGCGGCATCGCCGTCAACGCCGCAGCGCGCGACCCGGATCATCCCCGCGCCGCGGCCAGCCGTGTACCGTTAGCGCATTCGCTCGCCTCTGCCGCCGCCATGAGCACCTATCACCTGCAGTCCGTGTTCCGCCCCGCCTCGGTCGCCATCGTCGGCGGCAGCCCGCGCGAGCGCTCGGCCGGGCGGGCGGTGGTGCGCAGCCTGCGCGCGGCTGGGTTTCCCGGGCAGATCGGCTGGGTCAGCCCGCGCTACCGCGAGATCGACGGCGTGCCCACGGTGCGCCGGCTCACCGACCTGCCCTGGGTGCCGGACCTGGTGGTGATCACCGCGCCGGCGCGGATGGTGCCGCGCATCGTGTCGATCGCCGCGCGGCGCGGCGTCGCCGCGGCGATCATCCTCACCGCCGGGCTCGGCAGTGGGCCGGGCTCGGCCGCGGCGCGGGTGGAGAGCGCCGCACGCGCCAAGGGCCTGCGCATCCTCGGCCCGCACTGCCTGGGCGTGATCGCGCCGCATGCGCGGCTCAACGCCAGCATCGCCGCGCACTGCCCGCAGCCGGGCGACCTGGCGCTGATCTCCGAATCCAGCGCCATCGCCGCGGCGCTGGTGGAATGGGGCGTGGCGCGTGCGGTCGGGTTCTCGGCGGTGGTCTCGCTGGGCGACGCGCTGGACGTGGACTTCGCCGACCTGCTCGACTACTTCGCCACCGACTACCGCACCCGCGCGATCCTGCTCTACGTCGAACACATCCGCGACGCGCGCAAGTTCATGTCCGCCGCGCGCGCCGCCGCGCGCGCCAAGCCGGTGGTGGTGGTGAAGTCGGGCCGGCAACTGCGCATCGATCCCAACGCCGACACCCACGTGCAGGCGCTGGCCAGTTCCGATGCGGTGTACGGCGCCGCGTTCGCCCGCGCCGGCCTGCTGCGGGTGCGCGCGCTGGACGAACTGTTCGCCGCGGCGGAGACGCTGGGCCGGCTCAGCACCTTCCCCGGCCGGCGCCTGGCCATCCTCAGCAACGGCGGTGGGGTCGGCCGCCTGGCGGTGGATACGCTGGCCGATCTCGGCGGCACCCTGGCGGCGCTCTCGGCGCCCACCCAGCAGCAACTGGACGCGGCGCTGCCGCAGGAATGGTCGCATCGCAATCCGGTGGACATCGTGGTGGACGCCGACGGCGAACGCTACGCCGCCGCCGCCGGTGCGCTGCTGGAGGATCCGGAGAACGATGCGGTGCTGGTGGTCAACGTGCCGACCGCGTTCACCTCCTCCGCCGAGGCGGCGCAGGCGCTGACCCGTATCCTCGGCCAGCGCCCGCGCCATCACCGCGACAAGCCGGTGTTCGCGGTGTGGCTGGGCAACGACGAGAGTGCCACCGCCACGCTCAACGCCGCGCGCATCCCCACCTACGCCACCGAGGCGGACGCGGTGCGCGGCTTCATGCACCTGGTGCGCTACCGCGAGGCGCAGGCGGCACTGATGGAAACACCGCCGAGCCTGCCCGACGATTTCGCCTTCGACGCCGCCGCCGCGCGCGGCATCGTCGACGCGGCCCTGGCCGCCGGGCAGACCTGGCTGGACCCGCTGGCGACCACCCGGCTGCTGGCCGCCTACGGCATCCCGACCGCGCCGGTGGCGCACGCCGCCGATGCCGAGGCCGCGGCGCAGGTGGCCGCGCCGATGCTGGCGCAGGGCTCGGCGGTGGCGGTGAAGATCCATTCGGCCGACATCCCGCACAAGTCCGACGTGGACGGCGTGCGCCTCAACCTGGTCAGCGTGGAGGCGGTGCGCGATGCGGCCGAGGGCATCCTCGCCCGCGCGCGCGCCGCGCGGCCGGACGCGCGCATCGACGGCGTGCTGGTGCAGCCCTCGCTGCTGCGGCCGAAGGCGCGCGAACTGATCGCCGGCATCGCCGACGATCCCACCTTCGGCCCGGTGATCGTGTTCGGCCGCGGCGGCACCGCGGTGGAAGTGATCGACGACAAGGCGCTGGCGCTGCCGCCGCTGGACCTGCGCCTGGCCCACGAACTGATCGGCCGCACCCGCGTCAGCCGCATCCTCAAGGCCTACCGCGACGTGCCGGCGGCCGACGAGCGTGCGGTGGCGATGGTGCTGGTCAAGCTGGCGCAACTGGCGGCCGACCTGCCCGAGATCCGCGAACTGGACATCAATCCGTTGCTGGCCGACCGCGACGGGGTGATCGCGGTCGACGCAGGGGTGGCGGTGGCGCCGTCGCGGCGCCTGCACAAGGGCCGCGGCCATCCGCGCTTCGCGATCTTCCCGTATCCCAAGGAGTGGGAGCGGCGCATCGTGCTCAACGACGGCAGCGCCGCGTTCGTGCGCCCGGTGCGGCCGGAGGACGACGCGCTGTTCCGCAGCTTCTTCGCCCGCGTCACCGACGAGGACCTGCGCCTGCGCTTCTTCCAGGCGGTGAAGCATTTCAGCCACGAATTCATCGCGCGCCTGACCCAGCTCGACTACGCGCGTTCGATCGCGCTGGTGGCGATCGAGCCGCGCAGCGGCGACATGCTCGGTGCGGTGCGCCTGCATGCCGACGCCGATTACGACCGTGGCGAATACGGCATCCTGATCCGCTCCGACCTCAAGGGCCACGGCATCGGCTGGCAGTTGATGCGGATCATGATCGAGTACGCCGGCTGGCTCGGCCTCAAGGTGGTCGAAGGCCAGGTGTTGCGCGAGAACCGCACCATGCTGGCGATGTGCCGGCAGCTCGGCTTCAAGGCCACGCCGGATCCGGACGACGCCACGCTGATGGACGTGGTGTTGCCGGTGGCGCAGCACTGAGGACGACGCCGCGATGTCGACGTTCTCGCCCAGCGCATTGAAGCCGCGCCATGCGATCCTGTCCGGCCTCCCGGGCGCCGCCTCGCTGGAGATCCTGCTGCGCCCGTTCCTGCACGCCGGCGAGATCGTGGACACCGCGATCCGCCTGGACGGCATCGCGCTGCCGTCGCTCAGGCTCGGCGAGCTGGCCGGCCAGCGCTTCGACTTCCCGCGCAACCCGCAGGACGGCTACATCGACGGCTCGCTGTCTCTGGCCGGCGCGCACCACCCGGTCGATGTTGACACGCTGACCTTCAATCTTTCGCGCGACGGGCAACTGACGCTCGTGGCCAAGGGCGTGTATGCGTTCGATGTCGAAGGCCTGGACGACCTGGGCGCGGTCCCCTTTACCCTGGCCGCGCGGCTCAGCACGTGCGCGCTGTGAACGCGGCTGCACGCCGCGGCGCAGTGGCTTCCCGGCATCACCGCACGTTGCATGAGGCGCTTCACCACCGCACACGTCGACCTGCCTGCGACACTCGACCCTCGGGAGTTCTTCATGTCGTTCAAGCCAGAGCGCTACACCTCGGTCTCGCCGTATCTCATTGTCGATGGCGCGCAGCGGACCATCGCGTTCCTGGTCGCGGTGTTCGACGCCGAACCCTTGCGGCAGATTCCCGGCGAGGGTGGCCTGCTCGCCCACGGCGAGGTGCGCATCGACGACACCGTGGTGATGTTCTGCGATGCGGTCGAGGGCTGGCCGGCGGTGCCGGCGCATGTGCACGTCTACGTGCGCGATGTGGATGCGACCTACCAGCGTGCACTGGCTGCCGGTGCCACGGCGGTGCAGGCGCCGGTGCAGAAGGACGATCCGGACCGGCGTGGCGGCTTTCGCGACGCCGGCGGCACGACCTGGTGGGTCGGCCAGCAGATCGGTTGAGCGAGCGTAGGCGGCAGCACGTCTGACGCCACGCATCGCTGCGCCTTGCGCCGCACTCGGCACAGGCCGTGCCTGCAGGCGCCATCGGACGGCACGCGGCAGGTACGGTGTTGCGGTGCTTACTCCAGCTCCTGGTTGCTCACCCCACGCTCGACCGGGTACACGGTCGGCGGCGGCGTGGTGGAGCGCATCAGCTTCAGCGAGGTCTTGCTCTGCTCGCACAGGTTGCCGCCGCTGACGAACACGCCGTCCTGGGTGCACTTCCAGTCGTAGAAGTTGGCGATGCCGCCGGCCAGCTGCAGGCTGTAGTCGGTGCTCTTGGCCGCGGCGTCGAAGGGCTGTCCGGCCGGGATGTTCTGGAACCAGCGCATCCATTCCTTGGAACCGACCGGCGGCACCTTGTCCGGCGCCTGGAAGGTGGGGTTCATCGGCGAGAGCTGCGGCGATTCGGCGGTCATGTGGCAGCTCATGCAGGAGCTGATCGGATTGTCCACCGGGCCGTTGAGGCGGCCGTTCCAGCCCAGGTGGGTCGGCGGCAGTTCTTTCACGTTGGCGTTGATCGCCGACTGCAGGATGCGCGGATTGATCCGGGTCTGGGTCGGCTGCTTGTTGGTGTAGTCGTCGCCGGTGTTCTGCGGATCGTTGCCGAACATCACGCCCACCGGCACCAGGTTCTGCCAGCCGGGCTTGCCGCTGACCGCACCGTTGTACTGGAAGGTGCCGAAGATCCAGCCGGTGCCGGGGACGCGGCTGTCGCGCACGGCGAAATCCATCTGGATCAGCGCCACCTGCTTGAACGCGCGGTCGGCGGACTTGAAGCTGTTGGTGACCCAGGCGTTCCACAGCACCGGGTTCTGCAGGAACGGCACCTGGCTCAGGTCCACGTCGGCGAACAGCGCCTTGCACACCACGGTGCCGTCGCGGAAGGTGTTGGGCTTGGTGGTGAAGCTCGGATCCGGGTTCTGCGGATCCTTCCACACCTGGCCGAATGTGTAGGCGCCGACATCGTTGTAGATGCCGACCGCGAAGGTCTGGCCGGTGGTGAGCTGGGTCGGCGCCAGTTGCTTGACCTGGATCTGCGCTTCCTTGGTCAGCCCATGCACGCCTTCGCGTCCGAGCGGGCCGTAGTGCTGCCAGGGCGCGTGGTACCAGCGCCGCACCTTGTTGTTCTGCACGTACCAGTCGCTTTCGACGTTGCCTTCCAGGCAGTAGGCCTTCACGGCATCGGCGTAGCCGCGCCAGGCTTCGAAGTTGTTGCTCAGCGGCTTGGGCAGCTTCTGGAAGAACGCCGGCAACGGGCCGCTGGGCGGTTGCTGCGGATAGTCCTGACTGAGCTGGAACAGCGGCCCCTTGTACGTAGAGGGCGGCGCGTAGCCGAAATCCGGAAAGCGCCCGGCGGAGGCGGCGCCGCTGGCAAGGGTCAGCACGGTGGCGATGGCGAGAATGCGCGGATGAGGCAGTTGCATGATGGACCTCCGGTCGAGTGCGTCGGTGCGTGCGGGCGATGCCGCGTCCTGTGTCCGGACATCCCCTGGCCCCGGACCGGCCGCACGCCCGCGCTGCTGCGCGGCCGCGGTGAAAGGAGTCCCGTCGCGCCAGGGCCGCGCGCAGGCACGGGCGTACGCATCCGCCTGCGCGCGCAGACGAAGCGAGAGACGCGATGGGAAGTGCAGCATCCACCGCCACCGTGGAGACGCGGCGGCGCTGCTGTGGATGCGTGAAACGGCCTAGCGGACCGAAGACATGTCCATGTCGCTCTCCTGACCCCGTGTGGAAGGCAACTGCGTTGAAGACGGTTGTCGCGTCGAGCGTGGGGGAAACGCGCGGGCCCGGCAGGGCAGCATCGGGGGACGAATGCTGCGGGGGCGGCGCCCTGCGGCGGCCGCGATGCCGGGTTGCGCGTCGATCGCCAACCGCGCGTGGGAGCGGGCGTCGGCGTTGCTCGACGCTTCGGACTCTAGCGAGCGCCGCGCCGCCGGTGGTAGACAGTTGCGACCGCCGGCGTCGCCGCGGTGCGTGGCTGACCGGCCGTCGCGCGACCGCGCCTGCAGCAGGTGGCCGGTCGGCACGCAGGCCACAGCCATGGCATGCTGCACGCGGGGCCGCGCCTGGCGGGAGCAGGTGCGGTGGGGACGGTGGACGCACCGGGCACGGCGGCGTCCACCGCGGCGATGCACTTTCTTGCGGTGACGCCATGCGCACGCACGGGACCTTGATTCAGTGGAACGAGGAGCGCGGCTGCGGCCGGGTGCGCCTTGCCCATCGTGAGACCGAAGCCGAGGTGCAACGCGCGGCGTTTCCTGCCGACGGCGTTCCCCCGCGGGTGGGCGAACTGATCTCCTTCGACCTGGAGCACGACGCGCAGGGACGGCCGCGGGCCTTGCGGGTGATGCGTCCCGGTCGGGCACCGGCATCGCCTGCGCGTGCGGCACCGCGTCCGCGTCGCGGTCTCTGGCTCGGCGTGCTGATGCTGCTGGCGATGCTCGCGATCGCGGCCTACGCGGCGCTGCGCTTCGTGGCGGCACCGCAGGCAAGCCCTGCGGCACCCTCGGTGCCGGTGTCGTCAGCGCCTACCGCGCCCACGACGGCGCCTGCCTTCCACTGCGACGGCCGCACGCACTGCGCGCAGATGACCTCGTGCGACGAAGCGGTGTACTTCCTGCAGCACTGCCCGGGTGTGGAGATGGACGGCAACCACGACGGCGTGCCGTGCGAACGGCAGTGGTGCCGATCTTCGCGTTGAGCGTCTGCAGCCGCGTGGGCAACGCGGGGTCTTGACCGGGCCGTGATCCGCACTCCGTTACGGTCGCCGATTGCCTGCAGGTGACGCATGACCGAGCCACGTCTTTCCCCCGCCAAGACCCGCGCCCTGTCGCTGGGTCTGTTTGCCTTCGTCGCGGTCTTCGCCGCCATCGTCTGGTCGCTGCTGCGTCCGTACGGTTCGGTGTACTTCTTCCCGGTGCATTTCCTGGTCGGGCTGGGCCTGCCGTTCCTGTTCTACGCGCTGGGCGCCAACCGCGCCGCGTTCCTCGCCGGGCTGGGGCTGACCGCCATCGTCCTGGTGCTGTTCAACCTGTGGGGCGACCAGGTCGGTGGGATCGGTCCGCGCGTGTTCGACTGGGCGCATGCCGTGGCCGGGATCCTGGGCATGCTGCTGGCCTACGGCGTGTTCCGCCTGTCCACCCGTGTGCGCCAGCGCCACGTGCGCTGAGCGGTCCTCACTCCGCGTCGTCGCTGCGGGCGAACGGCGCCAGCCGCAGTTTGACCCGGTGCTCCACGCCGGCCGGGCACTGCCCCGGCGCCGGTCCACGGAAATAGCTGCGCTGCCAGCCTTCGCGGCTGGCGTCGGAATCGGGCTGCTCCAGGTCGTGCAGGAACTGGCCACGGCTGCGCATCCACGTCTGGTGCTCGCGCTCCAGCTCCGGCGTCTGCGACAACGGCTGCCAGCGCGGCTCGGTCTCGGCCAGCACCCGTCGCTGCACCGGGAAGAAGTGGCAGAACGGCTCGCCGGCCTCGAACCGGACCCGGCCGGGCCGGGTGAACTGCCAGTTCATGGTGAAGGTGTACGGACTCCAGTCGGTCTCGATCAGCCCGGTGAGCCCGGCGATGCCGTCCTTGGGCCGATTCACCGGCGCGGTGACGTACAGGTCCACGCCGGCCTCGGTGCGGAACAGGCACGGCACGTGGAAGGTGAGCACGCCATAGCCGAAGTGGCTGACCGCCGGCGCGTGCGTCCCAGGTGCCGGCTGCACGCGCAGGTCGTCCAGCGCGTTGCCGCCGTTCCACTCGGCCTCGAACGCGCTCTGGCACAGCAGCTCCCAGCCATGCGCGTTGGCGATGTCCAGCGGCAGGCAGCGGTAGGCGTAGCGCTCGGCGGTCTGGTCCATCCACGGCCGCTCGCGCGGCGCCGGGCGCACGTCGAGGGTGTGGCCGTCGAGAACGTGGGCGGTGAGTTTCATGGCGCTTACAGGACGATGGACCAGCGCCGAGTGTGACGCCAAGCCGCGGCCTTGGCGACCGCGGCTTGGCGGGCGGCGACGCTCAGGCCGCTTCGAAGTCCAGCAGCGCCACGCCGTCGCCGACCAGCTCGCCCTCGCGTACGCGAAAGCCCTGCACGGTGCCGTCGGCCGGCGCCTGCAGGGTGTGCTCCATCTTCATCGCCTCCAGCACCAGCAGCGGCGTGCCGCGGCGCACCTGGGTGCCGGGCGCGACCAGCAGGGCGACGATGCGCCCCGGCATCGGCGCGGTCAGGCCGCCGCCTTCCACCGCCGGCTGGTCGGCCTCGGCGACCGGGTCGTGGCGTTCGAACAGGTAGCCGTGGCCGTCGACGAACAGGTGCAACTGCGTGCCGGCGAACACCGCATCGGCCTGCAGCCGCTGCGTGCCGAGGAACGAGGACAGGCGCCCGTCGCGCAACTGGCCGCTCGCCTCGAGCGGCTCCTGCGCCGGCGCGGCGTGGATCCGCCAGCCGCCGGCCTGCGCGGTCAGCTGCAACGTGCGTTGCGTTTCGCCGTGCTGCAGGGTCAGCGCACGCGGCGCCGGCGCGCCCAGCCGCCAGCCGTCGCGCAGATCCCACGGCGAGTGCGGATCGGCAGTCTGCGCCGCCGGCGCGTGCTCGTGCAGTTGCCAGGCCAGCGCCGCCAGGCTCCACAGCGCGTCGGTGGCCGGGACGGGGGTGTCGAACAGCGCCGCGTGCTCGCGCTCGATCAGCGCGGTGTCCAGGTCCGCCTGCGCGAACGCGGTGGTGCCGACCAGGCGTTGCAGGAACGCGGCATTGGTCGACACGCCGACCACCTGGCAGGCGGCCAGCGCCGCCTGCATGCGCCGCAGTGCGCGCTCGCGGGTCACGTCCCAGACGATCAGCTTGGCGATCATCGGATCGTAGTGCGGGCCGATCACGTCGCCCTGTTCGACACCGGCATCGATCCGGGTATGCGCATCGGCGGCGGGCAGGCGCAGATGCTGCAGCGTGCCGATCGACGGCAGGAAACCGCGCGCCGGGTCTTCGGCGTACAGCCGCGCTTCCAGCGCATGGCCGTGGATCGCAAGTTCGTGCTGGCGCTGCGGCAGCGGCTGCCCGGCGGCCACGCGCAACTGCCACTCCACCAGGTCGGTGCCGGTGATGCACTCGGTGACCGGATGCTCCACCTGCAGGCGGGTGTTCATTTCCATGAAGTAGAACGCGCCATCGGGCGCGACGATGAACTCCACGGTGCCGGCGCCGACGTAGCCCACCGCACGCGCCGCCTCCACCGCGGCCTGGCCCATCGCCGCACGTCGCGTCGCGTCCATGCCTGGCGCGGGGGCTTCCTCCAGCACCTTCTGGTGGCGGCGTTGCACCGAGCAGTCGCGTTCGAACAGGTAGACCAGTTCGCCGTGCGTGTCGCCGAACACCTGGATCTCGATGTGCCGCGGCCGCAGCACGTACTTCTCCACCAGGACGTGCGCATTGCCGAACGCGGCCTGCGCCTCGCGCTGGCAGGCGGCGAGCGCGGCGGCGAAGTCCTCATCGCGATCGACCCGACGCATGCCCTTGCCGCCACCACCGGCGCTGGCCTTGATCAGCACCGGGTAGCCGATGGCCGCGGCCTGCGCGCGCAGGAAGTCCGGCTCTTGCTGCTCGCCGTGATAGCCGGGCGTCAGCGGCACCCCGGCGGCCTGCATCAGCGCCTTGGCCGCACTCTTGTCGCCCATGGCGCGGATCGCCGCGGGCGGCGGCCCGATGAACACCAGCCCGCGCGCGGCGCAGGCTTCGGCGAACTCGGCGTTTTCGGACAGGAAGCCGTACCCGGGATGGATGGCCTGCGCCCCGCTGCGTTGCGCGGCCTCGAGGATGCGCTCGCCGCGCAGGTAGCTCTCGCGCGCCGGCGCGGCGCCGATGTACACGGCCTCGTCGGCCAGGCGCACGTGGCGGGCATCGCGGTCGGCATCGGAGTACACGGCCACGGTGGCGATGCCGAGCTTGCGGCAGGTGGCGATCACCCGGCAGGCGATCTCGCCGCGATTGGCGATGAGGATCTTGTCGAAGGTCGGCAGGTCGGGGGTGGCCATGGTCGGGTGCCTGGAGAAGGTTAGAGGTGTCGCGCTTGCGGTGCGCAGACGTGCGCAAGAGTTGCGTCGTAGGTGTTCAGCCGGAGCAGCTTCAGCGGTAGAAGTTGCTGTTGCCGTGCTTTGGCTTTGGCTGTTGCTCCGGCTTTTGATTTACCGGGTTCCCTTCCGAAGCGGCGGCCAGCACGGGGAAAAACCCCGAAGGGGCGGCGCACAGGGACGTGCGCCGTCCGCGGCAGGGGCAGGATGCCCCTTCCGCGGATCCCCGGGCTGGACGCGGACCCGGAGCGCGCAGCGCGGAGGGCGCGAGGCAGGGCGCGCTTTCTTTTGGTTACCTTTTCTTTGCGCGAGCAAAGAAAAGTAACTCGCCCGCAAGGGCGAAAGCCTTTAAAGCTTTTGCTGTTGCTACTGCTGTTGCTTGAAGCTTGTCTATCGGACGAGAACGGCTGTAGGAGCGGCTTCAGCCGCGACACACATGATCGGTTTTGCCTGTCGCGGCTAAAGCCGCTCCTACGATTCAGCGGCCGCCACCCTGGCAGCAAGTGCAAGAGCAAAGCTTTCGCCTGGCGGCGAGTCACTTTTCTTTGCTTGTGCAAAGAAAAGTAACCAAAAGAAAGCACACCCCGCAGCGCGCCCTCCGCGCTGCGCGCTCCGGGTCCGCAGCCACGGCGGGGATTCGCGGAAGGGGCATCCTGCCCCTGCCGCGAACGGCGCACATCCATGTCTCTTTTCTTATACACACAT
>NZ_NSGT01000017.1:0-1406 GCF_009192905.1 Xanthomonas sp. LMG 12459 | reverse complement strand
AACATTACCCCGCTGTTCGCCGACCTGCAGAAGGACCTGGAACAGACGGTCAACGCGCCGCCGGCCAAGTAACGCGGCATCGATTTTGCGCTGTCGTAGGTGCGGCTTCAGCCGCGACCGGGATTCGCGGGAACGCCCGGTCGCGGCTGAAGCCGCTTGTGTCAAATAAGGGTCTATCGTTGTAGGTGAGAGCGGAGTGCGGCAGGCCGTTTAGCCGCAGTGCCAGCAAGCACGAGTAGGAGTCAGCGCCGCCGCACTCCGGTTCTCCTGCCTGACAAGCCCGAACAGTTGCCCGAGTGACGAGCTCGAACTCCACAAGCATGGGCATCGGCAGGAGCGCTCTCGTCCATGAGTCTACTGCGGAGAACGTCTATGCGGCGCCATGTCGGGATCGATGTATCCAAGGCTGAGCTGGTCATTCATGTCCTGCCGGACGAGCAGGCCTGGACCCAGCCCAATACGCCACAGGGGCAGCGTGCGCTGGCCCAACGTCTGGCTGGGATGGACTGCGAGCGGATCGTGCTGGAAGCCAGTGGCGGCTACGAACATGCCGTGCTGCAGGTGCTCCGAGAGGCGGACCTGCCGGCAGTGCGGATGGCCGCCGATCGTCCGCGCAAGCTCGCCCAGGCCTTGGGCCTGCATGCCAAGACCGATGCCCTGGACGCGCGCCTGCTGGCCATCGCCGCCCAGCACATCCCGACCACCCCCACGCCCGTGGTGCCCGGGCACCAGCAGTCTCTTCGCGAACTGCTGGACCTGCGTGCCACCCTGGTGGGCCAGCGCGATGCCCATCGGCGGCGCTTGGAACACATTACCAGCGCCAAGGCGCAACACCGCTGCCGAGAGGTGATCGCCCTGCTGAACCAGCAGATCCAGACGTTGACGCAGGAGATCGAGCAGCAGGGCAAGACCTGCTCGAGCCTACCCAAGGTGCCTGGGCTCGGGACGATCCTGCGCGCGGTTCTGGCCGCGCGGCTGCCAGAGCTGGGCACGCTGCCGCCACGCAAGCTCGCTGCCCTGGTCGGGCTGGCCCCGTTCAATCACGACAGCGGTTGCTGGAAAGGCCAGCGCCGCATCAAAGGCGGACGTGCCGACGTGCGGCGCGTGCTGTACATGGCCACCTGGGCCAGCATCCGCGCCAAATCCCCCTTGGCCAACACCTACGCACGTCTGCGCGCAGCGGGCAAGCCGGCCAAGGTCGCCATCGTCGCCTGCATGCACAAGTTCCTGCGCTGGCTCAATGCCATCGCGCGCGATCAGGCCCCGTACGCTCCTCCTGTCATCGCAGGTGCATGACAGTTGACTCCTACGGTTCTTCTCGTCTGACACTCATGTATCAAGCAAAAGCAAAGGCTTTCGCCCTTGCGGGCGAGTTACTTTGATCAGCCTTCGGCTGCTGAGAAGCG
>NZ_NSGT01000016.1:0-59303 GCF_009192905.1 Xanthomonas sp. LMG 12459 | reverse complement strand
CTAGGATTCCCTTCAAGAGGCCCAGCGCTGGTGAGCAGAGCCGATGCACTCACTACAGCTAAGACGTCCGATACTCGCCTACCGCGGGAGGGAGGGAGGGAACACAGTGGCGTCCTCCTTTGGTTTTGCAAAAATCGCATATCACCAGCACCAAACTGCCTTAATTCTGGCATGCTCCGATGCCATCTAGTGAGAGCACGAGGTAGGGATGTTTTCGAAGATCGCGCCGCGTTCCGTCCGCTATATCAAACTTGGGGAGGGCGGCTCTTGGGAGAAAGATTGCATTGCTCGCGGCCTATTGCGGTTCGGATTTCAGAGTGGGCATCCCGAGACCTTGGCTTGGGCCCATGAGGGGCGCTGGGAGGACCTGAAGGCATCTTGGCGTGAGGGAAGGTCAGCTGGAACTGCAACACGCTTTACAAATGAAACCCGGCGCTTCTTTGAAGCCGGCCCACACGATCTTTGGATTACGTTTGTTGGCGAACGCCTGTATTGGGGCTTCTTAGAAGACGACGCTCCGATACCCGTTGGAACTGACCAAAGCACGGTGCGGCGCGTGCGTGACGGCTGGCAATGCATTGATCGGGATGGAAAGGATCTTCTAAAATCAAACCTTCCCGGCGGCATCACCAACCTCGCGGCTTATCGTGGGACATCTTGCTCGGTAAAGGCGGAAGCTCACGTTGTTCGTCGCATCAATGCCGAGATAAGCGATGAAGTGAAACTGGCAGAGTCGACACGCTCCGCCTTAATCGAAGCACTCGTGCCGCTCATTCGTCGCCTTGGCCCTAAGGACTTTGAGGTGCTAGTCGAACTGATTTTCGGAGCGAGTGGCTGGCGCCGAATTGCAGCCACGGGCGGGACTCGCGAGCTTCTAGATCTCGACCTAGAGTTGCCGTCCACCGGGGAGCGCGCGTTTGTGCAAGTGAAGGCGCAAACCAACCAAGCCGAGTTCGATTCGTATGCTGATAAGCGAGAGGATGGTGTGTTCAGCCGCATGTTTTACGTATTCCATTCCGGCACTATCATCAACGACGACCCAGCTATTACGGTGATAGATGCGGTCAAACTGGCACGCATGACGCTTGATGCTGGACTGACAGACTGGGTTATACGTAAAGCCGAGTAGCACGCGCCAACGGGGCTACCCCCTTCAAGAGGGTCCTACAGGACATCCGCCCCATATCCGTGCCGTCTACATCATATACTTGGCACTGGATCCCACATCCTTTTTATACGTAACTGGACCTCAGGCTCTCGGCTAAAGATCCCCGCGACATTGCCGATATGCCGGTAACAGTGAACAAGTCAGCATCCCGGGGGAATGCCAACTTTTCCTCGCCATGACAACTGTTCGTAGAGCAAGCTATATTTTATTCGAAAACCGTTTTACCTATAACTCCGCTCGCAAGAGCAAGTTGATTTCTCCTACGTCGCAAAAGGACTAGCCCGTGGCAAAAGAGCTCACTGAAAGCAAGATCATGCAAGTCCTCGACTTTGCCTATGATAAGGCAATGACCGGATTGCCAGGCTTCGATTCCGCCATCGAGATGGCTGACAGTTACATGAAGGAAGCAGGCTCGCTCGAGGATAAGGCCAACTCATTGATTCGATGGCAGAACACCAAGGCGGCAACCTCGGGCTTCCTCACCGGCGTTGGAGGACTATTGGTTATGCCGGTGACAATCCCTGCCAATCTTGCCAGCGTCTACTTAATCCAAATTCGCATGATTGTCGCCCTCGCTTATATGGCCGGATACGACGTCCGCGACGATAAAGTAAAGGCTTTGGTGTATACATGCCTCACGGGCAATGCTGCCAAAGAAGTTTTGAAGGATGCCGGGATCCAATTTGGCAAAAAGTTGGCTCAAGCGAGCATCAACCGCATCACTGGCGCCACGCTCACCCGAATCAACCAAGCTATTGGCTTCAGACTCCTCACCAAAGCAGGCACGACCGGCGTGGTCAATTTCAGCAAGATGGTGCCAATCTTGGGCGGCGTGATTGGGGGCGCAGTAGACTTGGCTGCCACCAATATTGTGGGTAACACTGCAGTGAAGATATTCATAGCAAAGCAATAGCCCGCGCACCGATAAATACAACTACAGCACGACACTCACAGGAAGCAATATAAATGAATTTTGATGTTGCAGGCCCATTTGAAATCGCCCGGCACGGAAGTAAAAAGATCATTACCAAGGAGTCAGCCAAGTTACTCAAGCCGCAGCTTGAGGAATGGGAAGAAGGCCTATCGACAGCTTGCGGGTGCTATGTCTTCGGAAAGCGCGCCGGAGGTGGGATCACACCATGGTATGTTGGCCAAGCATGCAAAACGTCGCTTTTAGCCGAGGCTCTCAACCCAACCAACATCACTAACTATAATCACATCTTGGGGGAAGAAGGCGCAGGAATTCCAGTTCTCCTTCTCATTCCCGCACGAACTCCGACAAAAAAGTTCCGCAAAAGGCCTTCCAGCAAACTGAAATCACTATCATTTCTAGAGCGTTGGCTTATCGCGGCTGCTATCCAGAAAAACCCAGAATTGATCAATACCAAGGAGACGCGCTTTCTTCGCGATCTTCACGTCACAGGGGTCTTCAACGCTCAGCAGGGCGAATCGACGAAATCATCAACCGCGCTCAACAAGGCACTTGGTCTCAGGTAGGATTAAGCGAATCGTCACCTCTCGCCTACATTCAGGTTTCCCGACCTCCGAGAACGCAGAAGCCCAGGGAAAGAACCCGGGCAAACTATGCTTCTATAGACTCGCGCGAGCATGACCACCGCCATGGAACTTATACGTCCCCTCCGAACCCTGGTGCTTGCCTCGCTTGTGGCCATCTCGCTTGCGGGATGTGCAGCAGGTCGTCCCGCCGCCAGCCAGCCCATCGAAGGCCCCGTGGGGTTGGGAGAGATTGCGGCGGTCGATGGGCCCAAGGTGCGCCCCGACCGCGTCATCGAAGACAGCCGTTGCCCTGCCGACGTTCAATGCATCCAGGCCGGCCGGCTGGTCGTCAGGGCAACCGTGCTTGGCGGCGGCTGGTCTAAGGAGGTGGACCTCACGCTGGGCGTCCCAGTTCCTGTTGCTGATGGCATGTTGACGCTAGTCGACGCTACGCCCCTGCCCATCAGTGGGGACACCGCCCCGTCCGCCGCTCGCCTCACCTTCAAGTTTCAGGGCGGCCGTTAGGCCCAGGAGATGCCTGGCTCCTTATTGCGCGGCAGTGTCTTGGTAAGCGCCTCGATCCCAAGAGCGATAGCGCCAAGGCACCACATCTTCTAGAAACGTGATGCGGGGACTTGGGAGGTTGCCGAACCCTGCCAGGCTGGCACGCAGCCGCTCGGCTTGAGCTTCAGGGACAAAGAGCCAGGGCCTGACTATCCAGTCCAGCGGCACGCCGCTATCGCGAGCCAGCGCCGCCCTAACTCCAGGCCAATGTTCGTTCCACGATTTCAACCGAGCCAAGAGCGAAGGTGCCCGGGCTGCGTAGGTGATCTCGCAGAGATAGCCAGCCTGCTCCTTGAAGCTCACGGCCACCGCGTCGCAATACCAATGTGGGCCACTGGTGTCCGGGTTGGCCCCCTCGTTGAGCTGGATGCAGCACTGGCTGTTGACGAACAGCGCTCGGTCCGCTCGGAGGTAGTCGAGCACCACGCCTTCGAAGTGATCCACTGTCGCAACTCCCTGCCCTGTTATTGAATGACGAATAACGTCATCGTAAGCCCAATAAAGCTAACTAAAAGTGATATCACAACGCGACTAGTTAGCTTAAAAAATAAATCAAGCTAACAAATATCAGCTAACATTTAACTGGCATTCATTTTAAAACGGCCCTATTTTAGTTTTTAGCTAACCAATTAATTTTAAACACTACAGTAAAGTCTCAGCAAAGAGCCAGCCTCGCCCGCCTGAAACCCTTGCCAGATAAGGAGCACAAGTAATTTAAAGCGCTAAGCTGAGCGATCAATTATGACCTAATTCCAACCTGGCCTGGCGACACCTGAGGTGTTGATTAGCGGCGCAGAAAAATTCCGATTTTGGATTGACGAATTTTGAGGGCGACGTATCAAGCTTCCATCTACCGATGGAAGCACAGCAATGGCAAACGACCTCACCAATGAACTACAGAAATACAAGGACCACCCCTTCGGCGAATTGACGTTTGGCAGCGTCCGGGTCGGCCGCGTCACGTTCAACAACGTGCGCCTTCGAGGACGCGAGGCCCTCATAGGCCTGGAAGAGCTTCTCCAAGCCGCCTGTGAGAAAACGCAGCGTATCCGAGTCCGGAAGGACGGCACCCGATATCCAGAACCTCTGCCCATAGCCACGCCCGGCCGGCAGCTGTCGGAAGAGATCGCCGACTACCTGCGCGACATGACCCGCCGCAACCTGCGGCCGCGCACCATCGAGGCCACCGCCCGCACGCTGGGCCTTCTGCAACGCGTCTGCGGCGACATTCGGATCTCTCGCATCGACCACAAGCACATCTACCGCCTGTGGGATCTCATCCGCTGGGCTCCTCCAGGCGCGGCTTCGGATGCAGAGCTCAAGTCCTTGTCCGTCGAAGACCTGATCGTGCGAGGCCAGGCCATCAAGGTCGAGCCGCCGGCGCCCGCGACGCTGGAACTGCACCGCCGCTTCCTAGTCGCGTTCTTCGGCACGCTGGTCAAAGCCCAGGCCATTCCCGTCTCACCGATGGAGCCCTTCCGCGAAATAAAGAAGGACTTGCTCCAGGACAGCAGCAAGCCCGACCGCCTCTTCAGCGACGAGGAACTGAAGCGCATCTTCGACCCAAGCAACTTCATTCCCTGGGCCAAGAAATGGCCTCATCGTTGGTGGGGGCCGATCTTGGGGCTCTACACCGGCGCTCGAGTCGGCGAGGTTGCCCAGCTCAAAGTGGCGGACATCATTCAAGAGCGCGAGATGTGGTGCATTTCCATCCGCAAGACGATCGACGAGGACTTGGCCGGCAAGGTTGGCACGCGGAGCCGCCAGAGCCTCAAGGGCGACTCCGCAGTGCGGGTCATTCCCCTGGCCCAACCGGTTCTGGATTCGGGCTTCCTCGACTTCCTGGAAGATATGAAGGCGTGCGGCCATCCCCGGCTATTCCCCCACCTGTCCGCCGGCGTGAACAAGAAGACGGGGGAGACGAACGCGCGCTACAGCCAGGGGCTGCTCAACCAATTCAGCAGCTACTTGAAGGATCTCGGCTTCCCGAAAGGGGTCGGCTTCCATGCGTTCCGCCACACGATCGCCACTGAGCTCTACCACCGCGACGTGCCCCAGGAAGAGGTCGCCCTCATCACCGGGCATTCGCTGAGCAAGAAGGTGCCGGTCCTGCAGGACTACTACCTCCACAAGCGGCCAGATCGGATCCGCGTGAAGCAAGCACGGGCATTGGAGTTGTATCGGCCGGCGGTCGAGCTGCCGAAGTATCAGGCGGGACAGTTCAAGGAGCGGTTGCGGGACAAGCAAAAGTTCTATCCATGAGAGGAGTCGAGAGAGCTTTACCCTCCAATTTATAAGAGAAGTGCGAATTGATGGGTTACATTGGCACGCGCCTCACCCATCGTATCGTGCTCTTCGCCCTGTCTCACCTTCCATCCACCTACTCTTTGCGAAATTCAGGCATTAACACTCACTTATTCAACATCTTACCCAATCGATTTTTAATCCACCCCAGGAATCCGCCAGATGATCTAAGTCCCCATAGTTCGCCACATCCTCGAACAGTGTCAGTGGAATGAAAACAAAATAACAAAAGAGATCCTTATTCCTTGCCTAGAGCGCTATAGCGCCAATCACAATCACTGTCTTCGAGAAATAAGATTTACGGGCGGAGCAAATGAATTTGGAAATGATATTGAGTTTTATGAACTATCGGGCCCCGACCAATTCCGACTTTACACTGGCATCCAAGTTAAGAAAGGAAAAATAGATCAATCTCAGGCCACTATACTGGCAAATCAGGGCAGCCAAGCTTTTGCAAAAAGAATCTTAGACCCAGCCATCAATCAGTCAAATCGCATTACACGCTGGATTGCTGCCACGACGGGCGAAGTTACGTCACCGGCGGCAGAAGCACTATCCACACTATTAAGAGGGGAAAACCGGCTTATTCATGTCTGGGATGGCCTAAAGGTGGCCCAACTCATCTTCGATAACTATCTTCCTGAAT
This sequence comes from Xanthomonas sp. LMG 12459, assembly GCF_009192905.1. Lineage (NCBI taxonomy): Bacteria > Pseudomonadati > Pseudomonadota > Gammaproteobacteria > Lysobacterales > Lysobacteraceae > Xanthomonas > Xanthomonas sp. LMG 12459. The sequence continues at coordinate 53,124 of NZ_NSGT01000016.1, read as the reverse complement.
TTTTAAAGATGATGAATGTTTGGGATGAACTAAAGCATAGCACTAACGTCACCAACGTGATGTATGACCCTGACGAGCGCTTCGTTATAGCTCAGAGCCTAGTCGCAGGACAAATTCACAAACTAGATTTTTCGGGAGTAGCCCCTCCTGGAATTGCGAACGGTGTCTTTTTGACACTAGAACCAGATACGGACAAGTTAAGAGAGCTAATATGCACCATCCAATCTGACATGGCCGACATGGTCGTCGACGCTGTCGCGTCACGCTTTTCCCCAGTATTTATTCCATTTTCAGAGAATGGCGAAACTTCGATTAAATTTAAAGACACCCGAACAGTAACAATAATTTGTAAGGGCTACAGATTTTCCAGGTAAAACAAGGAAAATCGACCCCAAGTTTCATGCCGCTTAGGGGCTATCGCGACAACTCCTCAGGTGGTCTTTGATGAGGTCTAGCACCCCCTGCTGCCTCTCGGCAGGCAAGCGGGCTACTAACAGGATGACCTCGGCCAAGACGTCTGAACTGGCGTGGAAATACGCCGGCGGCACGCCCAGCGCATCGCTCAGCGCCGCCAGTGTTTCGTGGTCGGGCTCCCGCTCCCCCCGCTCGTAGCGGGATAGACGTGACGAGGCAGCTTTCTCGTTCATCCCCAGCAGCGCTCCCAGTTCGACCTGCGACAAGCCCGCCACGCGCCGAGCCGTGCGCAGGCGACGGCCAAAGACGGAATTCGGAGGCAGGGATGCGGGCATGGAGATCTGACTTCGGGCTGACCTCCAAGTCTGCACCGACTAGCATCCTAACGCACTTATCTGCCAATATGGCAGATACATTCACACTGCGAGAGGGTCTATGGCACTTCAGGAAAGGCGGGCATTCGCAGCATCTCTGGCATTGATGCTGACTGTTCCTATCGCTGCCCACGCCCAGGACGGCTCCGACCCCAAGCCCGGCTTCTTCCGCCAGTTGGGCAAAAGCCTGGGCGACGCTGGCAAGCAGATGGTCGGCCTCCAGCCGAACCCCGGGAGCAAGCCCACCGCGCAGGCGGGTCGCTCCGGCACCCTCTACGCGCCCCTCAGCGGCGCCGGGAAACTGCCCGGGCTCTTCAAGGGCGACAACCACCAGGCGGCGCAGGCCGGACGCTTGGACTGGCCTCGGGTCGCGCTGACGTTCACCGAATGGGGCGTCTCTCTGCCCTGCTGGACCTTGGAAGCGCGTATCTGGTCCGACCCCGCGACCTCGAGCACGGAGACTTTCCGCGCCTGCGCCGACGCCCCTCTGACCGAGACCGACGACTTGGGCGAGAAGGCCGAGCTCAATACCGCGGCGCTGTGGAAAGGGAGGGACACGCTCAACGGTATCCGGGTGCCGCCCAGCAAGCCGAACACCGGCGCTCAGCGCTCCACCGGCCCCAACCCGCCCGCGCAACCGTTCGCCGTCAACGTGAGTCGTCCTGGGGTTGCTGACCGCGCCATGGACGTGTCGCTGCGCGTGGCGTGGGTCTCGGGGTTCCTCCAGACCGCAGATCTGCATCCGGGAGCATCGGGGTTGCTGACGCCCTTCAAAGACACCCGGCTTTGGATTGCTGGCTTCAAGCCCGACGGCAACCGAGACAAGTAGCAAGCCCCCGCCTCGTCCCCCTCCCCCATCACCATCCCTCAGCAAAGGAACGACATGAAAAACGCATGGATCGGCCTGGTCGCGTTGACCACGGCCCTGAGCCTGACCGCCTGCAGCGGCAAGCCGTCGAACGACAACGCCAAGCAAGCCTTGGTCGCCCTGCTTGAGCAGAGCGGTGCCGGCCGAGTGGGCGACATTCGCGACTTCGAGTTGACGGGTTGCACCAAGGCAGAAGACGCCGATGGCTACCGCTGCGATACCCGCGGCCAGGTCGTCCTTGAGATTGCCGGTCGGCAGGTCCCCGTCCCCGTCAACAAGAACCTGCGCTATGCCAAGGCCGACGGCGTCTGGAGGGCTTACGCACGATGAGCACTGATCCAATGACCGGAACGCCCGTCGGTGCCGTGGGCGGCTTTCGTGGGGACGGCGCCTTGCGCGCCGCTCCCCGGAAGGTTTTGACGCCGCACGCCAGGTTCTTCTGGTGGTTCTCGCTGACCCTGCTCTTCCTGGGCCCGCTCGGCTTCCTCGTCGGGCCTTTGATGGCCCAGCGCGGTCTGCGTAAAGCAGAGCGGCTCTACCCGGGTGCCGCCTACGCAGCTCGGCAGCGCGACCAGGGGTTCACTGCTGGGCAGTGGTGGGTCATGACGCCGCTGGCTCTGATGGGAGCCTTCTGGATCTTTTCGCTGCTGAGCGGGCTGCCGATGGTGTTGCTGGTGCTGTGGGTGCAGCTGACCAGTTGATTCCGATAGAGCATCCGCATCAAAAAGCCCGGCAATCCGGGCTTTACTTTTTGCTCCATACCTCGCCCGTATTTCATGGCTGTGGAGGCCGTTTTACAGCGACGCAGTCTTCCGAGCAGGTCACACCTTGGCCAATCCGCGGTTGACCCGCTCAGCGCGCTGTTAGATACATGTCGCAACCGCGTGCCACTCCGTGGCAAAGGGGCGCGGTTGTCGTCTCTCCCACCACACCGGCATCGAGCCGGTTTCGGCTGTCTGCTCCACCTCTGTCAACTCGCGCGTCTCTCAACAGGCACGGCCCTTGTCCGTGCGTGCGGGGTTCGTGCGGCCTGCCCAAACACATGGAGAAGTGCACTATGCGATTCCGGATCTTCCTCGCCGTCTTCCTGTTCACCACCGCCAGCGCAGCAGCGCAGGCCCAGGTCGTCACGCTCAACAAGGGCGGCTTCATCCTGACCTACGACTGCACCGAGCACACCGCCACGCGCTACGAATACTCGCTCAACGCGGACACCGGCTCCGCGGCGCGTCCGTCCGATTTCAAGCTCGACACCACCCTACCGAGCGGCTGTGGCGGTCAGACCTCGACGAAGTCCTACGCCAGCGTGCGCTCGGGCTACGATCGCGGCCACCTGGTCACGTCCAACCACATGGACTACAACTCGACCTATATCGTGCGCGCCAACCTGATGTCCAACATCGTGCCGCAGGTGTCGGGCTTCAATCAGGGCATCTGGGTGAGCGCGGAAAATGTCGCCGAGTGCTACCGCGATATCCGGCCGGTGAAGGTCTACGGCGGCGTGGTCTTCGGCGACACGTCGAACGACTACTTCCTCTCGAGCCACGGCATCCGCACGCCGGAATACTTCTGGAAGACGATCATCACCACGGACCCGAGCACCGGCGCTGAGAAGGCCATCAGCTGGATCATTCCGAACCAGACCGGCCTGGGCAGCCTGGACGACTACATCGTGTCGATCGCCGACTTGGAAGAGCTCATCGGCGCCAGCAACGTCGGCATCACCGCATCGTCTGCGGTCAAGAACATGCTGCCGGCGACGACGTGGAAGCTGCCGAGCAACTGCGACCTGAGCTGAGCACGCACCGGCGTAGCGACGCGTTTCCTCGAAAGCCCTGGGTCACCACCTGGGGCTTTCTCTTTTTAGGCGAGGGATGACTACGAGGAGAGTCCCGCTCTCCGGGAGCATCCGCTCAACTGGTCGCGTCGCCCTCGAGCACGGGCAGCGGTTGCCCCGCGGCAGAGCCGATCGGCAGCCGGGACTCGGCGCCAGGCGTGACGACGATGACCGTGATGACCTCGTCCTGCAGCGAGTTGATTTGAACGAACTTGAGGCCGGCCTTCTCGAACACATAGGCCTTGAACAGCGGCGACAGGCTGACGTTTTGTTTGCCGGGCGGCACACGCGCTCCCATGCCTTCGATGACGTCGGCCGGGTTCAATGCCGGCTGCTCAGCGGCCTTGGCGAGCGGGGACAACCCGGCGGCCATCATGGCCACCCCGATCACTATTCCGGAGAAGGATTTCATCGGTCGATCCTTGATGTATGCGGCCTGGTTGACGCTACTGCTGGGCCGAAGGGGCCGCAAGCGCAGCCCAGAGGCTGAGAAAAACCGTCTACGGGATTGGACAAATGCATCCGTGAAGTCGAGCTCGAGCCGCGGCCCCTACCCGCTTGGCCGATCTCAGGCCCCCAGCCCAGCCGGGCGAAAAGCAAAGACCCCGCATGCGGGGCCTTTGATCGTCGGCGCTTAGGTGGAGGTTCTGGCCTCCGTCCCCCAGCCATGGTGGGTGAAGTGGCCTGGACGATGAGGACATGTTGCCATCCATGCCTTGGCAGCTCGATCAGCTAGACGCTCATCGCAGTGTAAGAAAACCCCTATGCGGAACATATGCTGCGACACCCCAGATTTCGAACGGCACCTCAGGTTGATCACTCAACGTGACCGCCTTACCTGGAAACCAAGGTGTCTACGACGTGGCCTTCCAGACTAAAATGATGACTCGGCATTGGCCAGCAGTGCTTTGCTGCTGGACCACGCACTTTGCAGGCAGGAATAGCTCGGATGGCACATGATTGGCGCCCCTCTGCTTTGGGCCGGCTCCTGACTCGCTCATCTCATTGGTGGTTTCAACTGGATGGCGAGCATGCCGAGATCAGCATCAACGGCAACCGCTACCGAGCTTTCCTTGATGAGGCGCGTCGCATACAGGTCGTTCCCGGCGTGCTTTGGTCGCGAGTTGAAGTAGACCTTGATGGCGGGCCTTGGCTAGCACTTGACGGCCTCCCCAATGCCCAGGGCGTGGATCTTTCAACCACTATCAAGGCATTGCTCTTCGAAAGGCACAAGCGCGAACGAAAAGCGTTGTTTGATGCGATCGTTGACCTCATCGGCTCTTGGCTTCGCTCCGCGCAGGCATTGATCAGCGAGAGCGACGCAGGCCGCCGATGGATCACCCACGAACAACAACAGTCGATGCTGGCACAGCGCCCTGACTTGCCACTTGAGTCATCCAAACTGGAGCAGCTTTACCTGGATGAGGACGTGCACGACGACCTGCGCTCCCCTTCCCACCTAGAAGCCATAGATGATCTCCGCCAGTGGAAGATGGATTGGCCTGCCCTTTGGAAGGATGCCAACGAATCGATGGCGACCCGAGAACTCACGCTGGCCAAAGATCTGCTGGACCGGGTTGAGCGTAAGGCCCTGAACAAGGAGCAGGCTCAGGCCGTAATTTGCTTCGACAACCGCGTTCAAGTCGTGGCGTCCGCGGGGTCCGGCAAGACGTCGACCATGGTAGCCAAGGCCGCTTACGCCATCACACGGGGGTTCATCGAACCCCAGCGCATGGTGATGCTGGCCTTCAATAAAGATGCAGCTACCGAACTAAAGGAAAGAGCAGCCCTGTCTTTTAAACGCTTAGGAATGCTCGATACAGAAGTGGAGGCTAAGACTTTCCACGCCCTGGGCCTAGCCATCATCGGCGAAGCGACTGGACGAAAGCTAAGCGTTCCGAAGTGGGCAAGAGACCCTGCGAAGGGTCTAAGCAAACTGACTGAGCTGGTAGAGGACCTAAAAGATCGATCATCAGAATTCCGCCTCCAATGGGACATGTTCCGCTTGGTGTTTGGCCGCGACCTACCCCCACTCGGTGCGGAGATGATGGCCGATGGCTATGGCACTGATGGCAAGCCCTACCTACGCACCTTGAAGGGGGACCGCGTCCAGAGCATGGAAGAATGCGTCATCGCAGATTGGCTCTTCTACAACGGCGTGACCTACGAATACGAGCGGCCGTATGAGTTCGACACGGCTACGGCGACCCATCGCCAATATCACCCAGACTTCTACTACCCGGACGCCGCCCTTTATCACGAACACTTAGCCCTGGACGCACAAGGCCAAGCTCCGGAACATTTCCGTGGTTACATGCAAAGCCTGGATTGGAAGCGCCAGCAGCATGAGCAGCGCGGCACCGCATTGTTTGAGACCACCTCATACGGTCTCCGCAGCGGCCAGGCGCTCGGCTTACTTGCTGCAAAGCTGACCGAGTCGGGAATAGAACTGGACCCGAACCCAGACCGTCCTCTTCCAAGCGATGGCGCCAAGCCCATGCCTGACGACGACTTGGCCGCCCTCATGCGCACATTCATCGCGCATGCGAAGAGCAACTGCCTGACGATGAGAGACTTGAGCGAACGGCTTCGTCGTATGCCCGAGGACCACTTCAAGGAGCGCCATCGGCGTTTCTTAGAGATAGCCGGACCAGTGTTCGAAGCTTGGGATGCGGCACTAGCCGACGAGAAGGCGATTGACTTTGAGGACATGCTGAACATGGCGGCCAGTCTCTTGGAGCAAGGTCGGTTTCAGTCACCCTATGATTTAGTCATGGCCGACGAGTTTCAGGATGCGTCTCGGGCTCGTGCCCGTCTCTGCCGCGCATTGGTCAGCCAGCCGGGCAAGTATCTGTTCGCAGTCGGTGACGATTGGCAGTCCATCAACCGGTTTGCTGGTGCCGACGTGTCTGTTATGACCGGGTTCCGTGAATTTTTTGGCCACGGCCAGGTTCTCAAGCTAGAGGAAACCTTTCGCTGCCCTCAGGAGCTTTGCGACGTATCCAGCCGTTTCGTCGTCAAGAATTCTGCTCAGATCCCAAAGCGAGTTCGCTCCGACACGCCAGCCCAAGGACCCGTGCTCCAGGCGTTTCAGGTAGCTCACCGCGACCTGGTTCAAGATGGCATCCGAGATTACCTATCTGCGCTCCACGCAAAGCTCCTTGCGGGGGAGCTCCCACTTGGCAGGGAAGGCAAGGTATCGGTCTTCGTCCTAGGCCGTTATAAGAAAGACAAAAGCGCACTGCCACCAGACTGGGAAGCTGCTTTTGGCGAGACCATGGAGGTAAAGTTCCTAACGGCTCATAAATCTAAAGGGGCCGAAGCTGACTATGTCATCCTTCCGGGGATGGTGCATCGCGGCTTTCCGAATTTGCGATCAGATGACCCTCTGCTGTCGCTGGTCATGCCTGCGGAAGACCCCTATCCGTTGGGCGAAGAACGACGATTGTTCTACGTCGCCCTGACCCGTGCTCGACGCACCGTGGCGATGTTCAGCGTGCGCGGGAAGCAGTCCGCTTTCTTAGATGAGTTGGTCAAGGAGGGGGCGGTCCAGGTGACAACCTTGGCAGGGACAGCCGTTAAAGAAGAACGCTGCCCCGTGTGCAAGGTTGGAGTATTCGTAGACAGGAAAGGGCGACATGGCCCATTCAAGTCTTGCTCTAGCTATCCGCTTTGCCACAACAAACCCAAACGGAACTCAGGTGCAAAGCAGCTGAGTAGATAAGGCTGGTCACCTGCGGCAAGAACGCGTCAGCCCGGATACTTCGGGAACTTCTCGTCCGGGTGACCGGCCTTCCATTGCTTGTAAGCCGCCGTGCCCTCCCAAGCCGTGAAGGCGCGCGGGGGACGGCCCCGACCGCTCCAGGTCTCCTGGGTGTGGGGCAACCAATACTTGGGGGCGACTTCCTTCTTGGCCTGGGCAGGGGCAGCCTTGCGGCCACGGCCCGGGCTGCTGGCCCCGATGGCCACCGCCAGTTCGGCCTTCTGCTTCGGGGTGAAGTGCTCACCGTATTGGGACAGCAGGCCGATGATTTCGGTTACAGCGGAGGCAGCCTGTTCTTGGCGGAGGCTTGCTTCTTGCTCTTCGAGCTTGCGGAGCTCTTCTTCGAGCTTGGCCTTGGCGGAGGTGATCGATTCCAAAGTTTTCTGACTCATTGCGTAGCAACCCTCAAGGAAGAGCAAACAATACCGCATCTCTAGGCTGATTCCTGTTCCCGCTACAAAGCCATACCTGTCTTTACGCTGAGCAACCCATCAATGGTTTCAGCATTGGGGGATTACCGCACCGGGGCCACTCTATCGATGAGGGCTCTCGCATTTGCGCTCGATTTGGGCTATGTTAGGGATGGGGTTGCAGGAAGATTTGGTTGCCGTAGTTTCGCGGCTTCAGAAAAAATTGCAAGGTGGATTTGCCGAATGGCGCGAGGGCAGCTACGCGCTCGCGACGCGTGCGAAGGAGTTCCTGCAACCCCTCTTTCTCACAAGGAAGTCAGATGAGCGAGCTGGCAAAGCTTAGAGCCTGCACGACGATAGCGGAAGCTGCGCAGTTATTAGGATTTCAAACAAAGACGCTAAGCTTCATTGCCTGGGGACTCTCGCCAGCGATGAAATATAGCGTCTTCAATATCCCTAAACGATCGGGCGGCAAGCGAACAATTCACGCGCCGTCTCCACAGCTGAAGCTCGCGCAAGAGAAGCTTTCCAGACTACTGCAGGCGTGTGAGAAGGAAATCGAAGATGCTTTGGGCGTCAAACATACCGTTTCTCACGGATTTAAATCAGGGCGATCTATCCTCACCAACGCGGAGGTTCATAAGCGCCGCCGTTATGTGCTCAACTTCGACCTTGCCGATTTTTTTGGAACGATCAACTTTGGCCGAGTTCGTGGCTTCCTGATCACAAATCGAAACTTTCAGCTGCACCCTGATGTTGCGACCCTGATCGCTCAAATAGCATGCCACGAAGATAAGCTCCCTCAAGGGGCGCCCACCTCACCGGTTATATCCAACCTGATTGGAAATATCATGGACATTAGATTGTCCAAGATAGCCCGCGCCCACGGGTGTTCGTATTCGCGCTATGCGGACGACATCACAATGTCCACCTCGCATCCTCAGTTCCCCGGCGCAATCGCCCACCAAATAGGAACCCCATTCAAATGGCAGATCTCTAAGGAATTAGAAACCGCAGTTGGCGCCAGCGGCTTTAAAATCAATCACGCAAAAACTCGGCTTCTTCACGCCCGCTCACGCCAAGATGTTACAGGTATTGTCGTTAACAAGCACGTCAATGTGAATACTGACTACCGTAGAGCGGTTCGAGCGATGGTCAACAACTTATGCTCAACCGGCACGTATTACAGAGAAAATCCCGTCTTGGGCGTCGATAACACCAATATGACTCTAGTCGAGGGGAGTCGACCTCAACTTGAGGGAATGCTGAATTTTTTGTTGCAAGTGGAGCGCTACCGGCGCTCGGACCATCTTACTCCACTAGAGCTTAGCGCCACAGAACGACTGCTGCATCGCTTTCTATTTTTCACAACATTCGCAGACAACGACAAGCCAACCATACTTTTCGAAGGAAAAACCGATAATATATACATAAGCTCCGCGATCAGGCGACTCAGAGCATCTTATCCTCTTCTCATGGCACCAGGATCAAGGGACCTTCTCGTTAAACTCCTCCCCCATACGAGGACAAGAGAGCGAATTTTTAGCCTAACCGGCGGCGACAGCCCCTTGACCAATTTCATCATCTCCTACCGGGAAAACTACCGCCGAATTAAGGCACCAAAGGGAACGAATCCAGTCATTGTAATTTTCGACAATGACCGAGGCTCCAACGGCATCATTTCAGCAATAAAAAAACACTATAAGCTGGACATGCAAGATGGCGATCAATATATACGTGTTTACGACAACCTATACATCCTTCTAACCTCTAAAAAAGGCTCCGAAAAACACTGTATTGAGCACTACTTCAGCGAAGCAACGAGAGCCAAGAAGCTTTCAGGGAAAAAGCTCAGCCTATCCAACAAAAAGTTAAATGACGACGAGTATGGCAAAGCATGGTTCGCAGAGAAGATCGTGAAGCCATACTACAAGGAAATCGACTTCTCTGGTTTCGCGGCCCTGCTAGATCCGATTTGCGAGATTATTCAGAGCCATTCCCCTTAAGTACACATCGAATCCCCGACAAACTTGCGGCGATCGTTGTTTAGTCGCTCACGGCTGGCACCTGAGCGGGAGGCAGTAGTTTCTATCATTGCAGAGGAGGCGAAGCGTGACCTACGATAAGCTTGCCAAGATTGCCGCCTCCTTTGGGCTGCGAGATTCCATCATCCATATATGGGCATACAGTTTACATATCGGTTACGGATACAATCTACCGGTGGAGTATGCACACTCTCGGCAAGGCCTTCCTGATCAGATAAAGCCGCACGTCCACGAGTTTTACCTGGACCTCTACCTAAGAGAAGTGTTGCTTCATGCAGGCCCTTCAAAAGGGGCGCACCGGTCTTTTCAGAGATGGGAAGATCTTGGGCACCTCCACAATGCCATTCGCGCCTACAGCGATTTCAAAGCAAAGTGCGACTTGGACATTTGGACCACGATGCACCGTATCGGCCATCAACAGCTGCCTCACTTTGATCGCTTCGGACCCGCTTACTTTGGCCGCTACTGGTCTCTCTACAAGCGCGGTCGCCTCTCCGATGTCGTTTACAACGCATTAGGTCTAACGTCTGAAGATTATTTTCTCCTAGCCGGAGCCACCCAAGCGCTCTTCATGCGCAACTATGAGGTCCCGCTGCTGTCACAGCTGGCCGCTCTCGGCTTGGATGTCGGAGCAGTGAAAGCAAGGATCGCTGCGATAAGTGCCACTCCCAAGCTACTGCGTAACCGCTGCCTCCTGGATGCCCGGCATGACTCGTCATGGGACTACACCCCAAATCCAGTAGCGGTTAAACCGCTAATCCTACTGCGCTCTGACGCCCCGACTAAGCTGTCCTGTCCTCGCCCTTCCCTTCTAGGAAAGCGGCTCCTCGCAGGCCTCTTTTATGACATCGCGAACGCGAACGGTTTTGCCCAAGCCTACGGAGATGCGTTCGAGGATTTGGTGGGCGACTGCTTTGGTCATCTCACAGGCACAGCAACCGCTGAGCGCTCTGCCCCCTACACCGTGGCGGGTTGCCAGCGACACGGGAGCGATTGGATTCTCCAAGATACGGCCGCCACCGTCTTTGTGGAATGCAAGACGATGAGGATGCCCATTGCTGCACAGCTAGCGGCTAACCCTGGGGATTTGGAGCTCGGCCTAAAGCGGCTGGCGCGAGCGGTAGTCCAAAATTACCGAAACATCCTTGACGCAACTTCAGGCCACACGGGGATCAAACTGCCTGACGGGCCTGTCTACTCCCTCATTGTTACCCTTGAAGACTGGATTCTGTTTGGCCAGAAGGCAGTAGACGCCCTTACCAACCTCGTGGGGCAGGAGCTTGGCGAGCGCGGAATGGATGCCAGCATCCCCCAACGTTACCCATTTGCCATTGTCGGCTGCGCAGCGTTACCAAAATTGGTCGACTCCATCAGTGCGCATGGATTGCGCATCTTCACGGACAAAGCCTCTCAGCGCTTTAACGGCTATCTTTTCCCACAGTTTTTGAGCGAAGCGAATCTGTCCAGCAAGGGGCAGGCGACGGCGATGTTTGAGGGCGAATGCAAGGATCTGATGGGACGGCTTAGGACTCGATTCCCGGCGGCATCCAATAAGTAGCGGCCCTACCCTTGTGGAAGACCATCCAGCGCGCCGATATGAGTTGTGAAAGACTGCGCCAAACTAGCTTCCATCCACGCTCACAATCCGTAATGGAAGCAACGCCACATAATCGAACTAGGAGCATTTGCCATGCTCAAACCTTCGAACGCCTTTTTTAGCCGCGCGTGACCCGACGCGCAAGTCGGAGCGCGGCTGGGTTCCTGCCGATGCCCGCGTTGCTAAGAGAAAGCTGGTTTCACCAATCGGAGCCTTGGAATTTTACCCCGTCGACCGAGAGCCCGAGAGCCCACTTATGGAGTGCTCTCTATCTACCGCACGGTCAAGAGATTAGGTTCGGGCCGATCCGATCCACTCTCTCCATCGCTCTTAACGACCATCTCGGTCAGATCTTCTGTAGTGCGACAGCGGTAGTCCAAGCCATTGCCGGATGGCATGCCTCAGCCAACGCCCTCGGACTGAACTCCGTCTCATACGCATGGGCGTGCTCCTGCCGGTCGGACAGCTCGTGCCCCGTGTATTCCTCCCGCATCTCCCGGTGGACCCCGGCCGCCTTCAGCGCGCCGATGACGGTATCCCGGAAGCTGTGGTGCCCCACCCTGCCGCCGCCGCGCGCCTTGATGCCCAGCTTGACCAGATAGCGTGAGAACGCGTGCTGGGTCCGGCCGGCTGGACCGTTCTTGGCGTCGAAGCTGAGCTCCGGGAAGAGCTTCGTCTCGCCGGCGGCCTTCAGCCGCGCCACGCGCTCCCACAAGCCCAGCTTGATGAGGTCCGGATGCACGGGGGTCTTCCGATCGCTGGCGTCGGTTTTGAGGCTCTTGTCCTCGCCCATCCACGTGAAGTGGAAGATGGGGATGCCGTCTTCCTCCCGGCAATCCTCCAGCTCCAACCTCGCCACTTCGTTGGAGCGTGCGCCGGTGTAGAGCAGGATGAGCGGGAGCCACCGTGCCGCGTCGCCCTTCAACTGCTTGAAGTTCTCCGGGTCGAAGATGCGCTTGACCTGGTCGGGGGTGAATGCCTGCGAGCCGTGGCTCTTCGCCCGCTGCTTCTTCAACTGCTTGGGCACAGAAGCATGCCCCGACGCCGGGTTGTCGCCTTGTGGGTAGTGCCCTGCCGTCTGCGCCCACTTGATGAAATCCGCGCAGGCCGAGAACCGGTTGGTGATGTAGGTGATGACGCGCTTCTGTGCGGTCTCGTGCAAGAACCACTCTGAGAAGTCGGTCCGCGTCAGCTCCTTCAACATCACCGACTGCTTGCCCTTGCGCTGGCTCGCCACGAAGGCTTCCAGGTCTTTCAACGCACGGGTCTTCTGGACGATGGTCTTGGCGGTGTTCTTGCCCTGGATGCTGACCAAATACTTGTCGCGCGCAGCCGCGAGGGTCAGCCCCACCGGACGCGGTTCGCTGATGGGCTTGACGACTCGGCGCGGCGGGAACGGTGTCGACGACGGCACCGGCACCGCGTGCTGCGCCGCGAGCTTCTGGAACAACGACAAGTCGTTCTGGTCGTTGATCTCCACCTGGCCGAACGAAGCGCCGCCCGGCAGCTTCACGTCCTTGAGGATCAGCTCAAGCGACGACTTGCCCTCCAGGCTATTCAAGAGCTCTTCCAGCTCCTTCCCCATGCTGCCGTTCCTGATGGCTGCGAAGGCTTGAGCATAGCGTTGCTGCAACAGGAGCGCGTAGCCAAGCGCGGCGCGATCGCACGTCGTGCCGGCACTGCGCTTGATGACCTTGCGCCCGAAGCGTGCCTGCAGGTCAGCAGGAACGCGCAAACGAACGTAGTAGCGGCCGGTCTCGCCGCGCGTGAGGTAGTGCGCTACTCGCATGGAAGTGTCCAAGCGAGTGTCCAAGGTCGGGAAAAAGAAAAACGCCCACAAATCGTTGATTTGCGGGCGTTTCCTTGACACTGGCGGAGTGAGAGGGATTCGAACCCTCGATAGAGCTTTTGACCCTATACTCCCTTAGCAGGGGAGCCCCTTCAGCCACTCGGGCATCACTCCGGATTTCTGCGCTGCGGATATTCCGCGACCGGGCGCGAAGAATACCGGGTTGTGGGGTCTCAGGTAAACCCTTTCGACGCATCAATCGGCAGATTGATCGCCGTGACCGCCGCCGTGGGAGTTCGGCTCGTCGCCGCGCTGGATGCGCTGGTAGATCTCTTCGCGATGCACCGCAACGTCCTTCGGCGCGGTGATGCCGATACGCACTTGATTGCCCTTGACCCCAAGCACCGTCACGGTGACCGAATCGCCGATCATCAAGGTTTCGCCTACCCGGCGAGTCAGGATCAACATTTTTAGAATTCTCCAGGGAACCGGTGGGTCTCACCGGTACGGCGCCCGCGCTGCGGCACGCCCCATAATGAAAGTGAAAAGAGGAGTGATGTTACGGGAAGCCGCGCCCTGCCAGCAAGGCGCGGCGTTCGGATGTTCAGGGGAGATGTTGCTTGACCCAGGCGGGGACGCCGGCGAGTGCAGGGGCAAGGGCGGGCCCGTCCTCGCCACCACCCTGGGCGAGGTCCGGGCGGCCGCCGCCCTTGCCCGAAATCTGACCGGCGATATGGCTCAACAGTTCCCCGGCCTTGACCCGTCCCATTGGGCTGCCGTTCACGCCAGCGACCAGGGCGACCTTGCCCTCGCTGGCGCCGGCCAGGACGATCACGCTATCGCCCAGCTGCTGCTTCAAACGGTCCATCGCCTCGCGCAGGGCCTTGGCATCGAAGCCTTCCAGTCGCACGGCGAGGACCTTCACACCGGCCACGTCGATCGCCGAGCCGGCCAGGTCGGCGGTGGCGCCGGACGCCAGCTTGGCCTTCAGCGCCTCCAGCTCCCGCTCCAGGCGCTTGTAGCGGTCGCCGAGCTGACGGATCTTGTCGACCACGTCATGGCTGTTGCCGCCGACCAGGTCGGCCGCCTCGCGCAGCCGGGCCTCCTCGGCCGCCACGTAGTCCAGCGCGCCCTGCCCGGTCACCGCCTCGATGCGGCGGACGCCGGCAGAGACGCCGCCTTCGCTGGTGATCTTGAACAGGCCGATGTCGCCGGTCCGGCCGACGTGCGTGCCACCGCACAGTTCGGTGGAGTAGTCGCCCATCTTCAGCACGCGCACGCGCTCGCCATACTTTTCGCCGAACAGCGCCATCGCGCCGAAGTCCAGCGCTTCCTGCATGCCCATCTGGTGCACTTCGGCGGCGTTGTTGGCGCGGACCTGCTGGTTGACCTTGCGCTCGATCAGCGCCAGTTCCTCGGCCCCGATCGGCTGGAAGTGCGAGAAGTCGAAGCGCAGCCGATCCGGCGCCACCAGCGAGCCCTTCTGCTGGACATGCGTTCCCAGCACTTCGCGCAGGGCCGCATGCAGCAGGTGCGTCGCCGAGTGATTGAGGATGGTGGCGCCGCGGCGCTCGGCATCGACCTCACCGGCGAGCACGTCGCCGAGCTTCAGGCTGCCTTCTTCCAGGGTGCCGACGTGGCCATGGAACTGGCCGGCGAACTTCTGCGTGTCGGTGACCGTCACCTGGGTGCCGGCGGCAGTCAGTGTGCCGAGATCGCCGACCTGGCCGCCGGATTCGGCATAGAACGGCGTCTTGTCGGTCAGCACGATCACCGCATCGCCGGCCTGGGCCGACTGGACCGGACGACCGTCCTTGAGCAGGGCGACCACGCGCAGGCCGTCGGCCTGCAGGCTGTCGTACCCCAGGAACACGGTCGGGGCCAGCGTCGCCACCAGATCCGCCGGCAGCTGCACACCGCCGCCGAACTTGCCGGCTTCGCGCGCGCGCCGGCGCTGCTCGTCCATCGCCGTCTCGAAGCCCTGCTCGTCCACGCGCAGATCGCGCTCGCGGGCGATGTCCTGGGTCAGGTCCAGCGGGAAGCCGTAGGTGTCGTACAGGCGGAAGGCGTCCTCGCCGGCGATCATCCCGCCCTGCGCCTTGGCGGCGACGTCCTCGAAGATCTTCATGCCGGCATCGAGGGTTTCGGCGAAGCGCTCTTCCTCGGCCTGCAGGGCGCGCAGCACGGTGTCCTGGGCGGCGGCCAGCTCCGGATAGGCCTCGCCCATCAGTTCCACCAGGGTCGGCACCAGCTTGCTGAAGAACGGCTGGCGCACGCCGAGCATCCAGCCATGGCGCAGGGCGCGGCGAATGATCCGGCGCAGCACGTAGCCGCGGCCTTCGTTGGACGGCAGCACGCCGTCGACGATCAGGAACGCGCAGGCGCGGATGTGGTCGGCGATCACGCGCAGCGACTTGTTCTCCAGGTCGGCGGTGCCGGTCAGCTCGGAGGCCTTGCGGATCAGCGTCTGGAACAGGTCGATCTCGTAGTTGGTGTGCACGTGCTGCAGGATCGCGGCCAAGCGCTCCAGGCCCATGCCGGTGTCCACGCAGGGGGCCGGCAGCGGCACCAGGGTGCCGTCGGGCTGGCGGTCGAACTGCATGAACACCAGGTTCCAGATCTCGATGAAGCGGTCGCCATCCTCGTCGGGCGACCCCGGCGGACCGCCGGCGATGTGCGCGCCGTGGTCGTAGAAGATCTCGGTGCATGGGCCGCAGGGGCCGGTATCGGCCATCTGCCAGAAGTTGTCCGAGGCGTAGGGCGCGCCCTTGTTGTCGCCGATGCGCACGATGCGCTCGGCGGGCACGCCGATCATGTCGCGCCACAGGCCGTAAGCCTCGTCGTCGGTGTGGTAGACGGTGACCAGCAGGCGCTCGGCCGGCAGCTTCCAGACCTGGGTCAGCAGCTCCCAGGCCCAGGCGATGGCGTCCTTCTTGAAATAGTCGCCGAACGACCAGTTGCCGAGCATCTCGAAGAAGGTGTGATGGCGCGCGGTGTAGCCGACCGAATCCAGGTCGTTGTGCTTGCCGCCGGCGCGCAGGCAGCGCTGCACGTCCGCCGCGCGCACGTAGCTGCGCTTCTCGGCGCCCAGGAACACGTCCTTGAACTGCACCATGCCGGAATTGGTGAACAGCAGCGTCGGATCGTTGCCTGGCACCAGCGGTGCGGACGGCACGATGGTATGGCCCTTGCCCTTGAAGAAGTCGAGGAAGTCGCTGCGGATCTGGGAGGTGGAGAATTTGGCGGGTGCGTTCATGGGCTGGCTATAGACGAGCGGACGGGCGTCCTGGCGCTCCCTCGTAGATGAGGGCGCCACGGAAACCGGACAAGACAACTCGCCAAGGGTAGCAGGCCCGGCCCGCTCAGTCCTCCGCAGCGTCGCGCACCGCGGCGCGGATGCTGTCCCCATCGAAACCGCGCCGCGCCAGCAGATCGGCGGCCTTGCGCTGCTGCGGCAGGTCCATCGCCCCGGCAGTACCGAAGCGGCGCCGGACCAGATCGCGCGCGTTTTCGGTCCAGTCGCCCTCGAAGGCCCCCATCGCGGTGGCGATGGCCTCACTGTCCAGGCCGTGGGTCCCAAGCTCGGCACGGATATGCAGCGGGCCATACCCTGCCCCGGCGCGGCTGCGCACCAGCAGCTCGGCAAAGCGCCCGTCGTCCTGCCAGCCCTCGCCGCTCAGGCGTTCCACTGCCTCCGCGGCGGCGTCGGCTTCCACGCCACGCGCACGCAGCTTGCGGGTCAGCTCCTTGCGCGAATGCTCGCGCCGCACCAGCAGACCCAGCGCCTTCTGCAGCGGCGTCTGTTCCGGTTGCCGGCGACGCCGACGTGGTGCTTCTTGTGCCTGTTCGTCGCTCATGGGCGATGCCACCCCATTCAAAATGCGCCGTCCCTGGCGCGCGCCCTCCTGGCTTGCTCAAGACTGCCGAGGGAGACGAGCGGCACTGACTCCACCGCTCCCCCGGCAGAAAACCATTACGCGTCGTCGTCTTCCGCCTCGGCCTCGCTCGGGGCGATTTCCGTGGGCTGGAACTTCTCGCGCAGCTCGCTTTCCAGCTTGGCCGCGACCTGCGGGTTGTCGCGCAGGTAACCGCGGGCGTTGTCCTTGCCCTGGCCGATGCGCTCGCTGCCGTAGCTGTACCAGGCACCGGCCTTCTCGACCAACTTGGCTTCCACGCCCATGTCGATCAGTTCGCCCTCGCGGCTGATGCCCTCGCCGTAGAGGATTTCGGTGACGACCTGCTTGAACGGCGGCGCCAGCTTGTTCTTGACGACCTTGATCTTGGTCTGGTTGCCGATGATCTCGTCGCCCTTCTTGATCGCGCCGATGCGGCGGATGTCCAGGCGCACGGAGGCATAGAACTTCAGCGCGTTGCCGCCGGTGGTGGTTTCCGGGCTCTGGCCAGGCATCATCACGCCGATCTTCATGCGCAACTGGTTGATGAACACCACCAGGGTGTTGGAGCGCTTGATGTTGCCGGTGAGCTTGCGCAGCGCCTGGCTCATCAGGCGCGCCTGCAGGCCCGGCAACTGGTCGCCCATCTCGCCTTCGATTTCGGCCTTGGGGGTCAGCGCGGCGACCGAGTCGACCACCACGATGTCCACCGAGCCCGAGCGCACCAGCATGTCGGCGATTTCCAGCGCCTGCTCGCCGGTGTCCGGCTGCGACAGCAGCAGCTCGTCGACGTTGACGCCCAGCTTGGCGGCGTAGATCGGGTCCAGCGCGTGCTCGGCGTCGATGAACGCGGCGGTGCCGCCGTTCTTCTGGCACTGCGCGATGGCCTGCAGGGTCAGGGTGGTCTTGCCCGAGGATTCCGGACCGTAGATCTCGACCACGCGGCCCTTCGGCAGGCCGCCGATGCCCAGTGCGATGTCCAGCATCAGCGAGCCGGTCGGAATCACTTCCACCGCTTCGATGACGCGATCGCCCATCCGCATCACCGAGCCCTTGCCGAACTGCTTCTCGATCTGGCTCAGGGCGGCAGCAAGCGCGCGCTTCTTGTTCTCGTCCATTGTGGTGTCCTTGGAAGGTGATGAGGATTTGCGGAGTGAGGTCAATGTAAGGGCCTGGTATCGCACGGACTGAGACAGTGCGTGGCGAGATGAAAATAATTCGTCCGGACCGGACGACGGCAGCGGCGAATGGCGATATCCGGGGTCGGAAAAGTCCGGCCGGCGCTGTAGTGGATGCCCTGCTCCACGCGCGGCATCAGCGGTTGGGGCGCAGCAGGCCGCAGTACAGGCCTTCGATGGCGAACTCCTGGTCCGGCAGCACCTCGATCGGTGCGTAGTCCGGGTTGCGCGGGAGCAGGCGGATGCGGTCCTTGCCGATCTTGAGCAGCTTGACCGTGATCTCCTCGTCGATGCGCGCCACCACGATCTGCCCGGAGCGGGCATCGCGGGTGCGGTGCACGCCGATCAGGTCGCCGTCGAAGATGCCCTCGTCGCGCATGGAGTCGCCCTGCACCTTCAGCAGGTAATCGGGTGCCGGCGAAAAGAACACCCGATCCAGCACCACGAAGTCGTCGGAGCCGATGTCCGCGCCGATCGGCAGGCCGGCGGCGACACGTCCGAGTACTGGCAGGCGCAGCACGTCGGCGCTGTCCACCTGCGGCGCGGGGGCCGGGGCGGCTGCCCCACCCAGCAGGCGGATGCCGCGCGCCTGCCCGGGCACCCGGCGGATCGCGCCGGCCTGTTCGAGCGCTTCCAGGTGGTACTGGGCCGCGCGCACGCCTTTGAAGCCGAAGGCACGGGCTATCTCGGTCTGCGACGGCGGCACGCCGTCGTGTTCGATGCGCTCGGCGATCAGGTCGAGGATCGCCTGCTGGGTTTCGGTCAGGTCCATGGTTAGTAGTAATACTACTAAATCAGCTGGCGAGCAACTGGCGTGTGGACCTGGAGTGCCGGCGCGCTTCGCTGCCGCCAGTGATGGATGCTCCGCGCGACCGCCCGCAATGCCGTCGTCGGCAGGCGCACGGCTTCTGATCCTGGCGGCCTTTTGGGACCCCGCATAGCGTCAGTGCGATGTGTACCGGGGGATCCGAGCGCATCGCGTCGGGGCGGAAGCCCCTCCCACAAGGGATCGCGTGCGTGCCGACACTCCTGTGAAGCGGGGCGATGCCTGCGGACCAGCCGCCTCAGCTTCCGGCGAACCGTGCTCGAGAGCATGCGCCGCGCTCAGCGCCCGCTGCGCCAGATCGAGAACAGGATCCACACCCCCGACAGTGCCGCGCCGACGAAGCCGCAGACGCCGATCGCCAGCAGCCAGCGGCTGGAGATGCCGCCGACGCTGTTCATCACGATCGACGAGCCGATGATCAGCGCGGCGGTGACGATGCCCATGGTCAGGCGGTTGGCGGCGCGGTTGACCTGGTCGCCGAAGCCCTTCAGCGAGCCGGTCTCCACGTTCAACTGCAGGCGCCCGCGCCGCGCCGCCTGCAGCAGCCGGCGCGTGTCGCGCGGCAGGTCGCCGAGCAGTTCCAGCGCGCCCAGCACGGTGCGGCGGCCGCGCCTGGCCATCGCCCGCGGCGCGAACCGCTGCAGCATCACCCGCTCCAGGTACGGCGCGGCGGCGCCGGCCATGTCGAAATCCGGATCGAGCTGGCGCCCGACCCCTTCCAGGGTCAGGAAGGTCTTGATCATCAGCGCCAGGTCGGCCGGCAAGGCCAGCGCGTGCTGGCGCAGCAGCGCGGTGACGTCGCCGAGCATCGCGCCGACCCGCAGGTCCTTCAGCGGCACGCCGCGGTACTGGTCGACGAAGGCGGCGATCTCCAGGTGCAGGCGCGCCTCGTCGACCTCGACCTCGCCGTCGGTCCACTCCAGCAGGATGTCGGCGACCGCCTCGGCGTCCTGAGTGACCAACCCGTGCAGCAATTGCACCACCTGGTAACGGCGCTGCTCGGAAATGCGCCCGACCATGCCGAAGTCGATCACCGCGATGCGCTCACCGGGCAGGTAGAAGATGTTGCCCGGATGCGGATCGGCGTGGAAACAGCCGTCCTCCAGCACCATCTTCAGCACGATGTCGGCCCCGGTACGCGCCAATTGGCGACGGTCCAGGCCGGCGGCGTCGACCGCGGCCAGGTCGCGGCCGCCGATGCCGTCGACGAAGTCCTGCACGTTCAAGGTCTCGCAGGTCCACTGCCAGTGCACCCGCGGGATCACGATCTCGTCGTGTCCCTGGAAGTTGGCGGCGATGCGCTCGGCATTGCGGCATTCGCCGGCGAAATCCAGCTCGCGGCGCAGCGACAGGGTGAACTGGTGCACCACCGCGGCCGGGTGATAGCGCTTCAGGTCCGGCGCGCGCGCTTCGACGATCTCCGCCAGCCGCGCCAGCAATCGCAGGTCGGCCTCGATCACCTCGCGGATGCCGGGGCGGCGCACCTTGATCACCACGGCGGTGCCGTCGTGCAGCCGGGCGCGATGGGTCTGCGCCAGCGAAGCGGCGGCCAGCGGGGTTTCCTCGACCTCGGCGAAGATCGCCGTCGGCTCTTCGCCGAGCGCCTCGATCAGCTGCGGCAGGATCTGCGGATAGTCCAGCGCCGGCGCGGCGTTCTGCAGTTCGCCCAGTTCGTCGATCCACTCCGGCGGCAGCAGGTCCACGCGCGTGGCCAGCACCTGGCCCAGCTTGACGAAGGTCGGGCCGAGATCCTGCAGGGCGCGCCGCACCCGCTGCGGGGCCGACATGCGCAGCATCTCCTCGGCGTTGTGCCAGTGCAGCAGGCGCCCGGCGCGCTCCAGCACGTCGGC
The DNA here is from genome assembly GCF_009192905.1 of Xanthomonas sp. LMG 12459. Taxonomy (NCBI): domain Bacteria; kingdom Pseudomonadati; phylum Pseudomonadota; class Gammaproteobacteria; order Lysobacterales; family Lysobacteraceae; genus Xanthomonas; species Xanthomonas sp. LMG 12459. Next base: position 32,280 of record NZ_NSGT01000016.1, on the reverse strand, counting down.
CATGCCGATGCGCCGGACCACGTCGCCGAACCCGTAGCGGATCAGCACCGAGGCGATTTCCTGCAGGCGTCCCAGGTCGCGGACGGTGCTCAACGCCTCCCACATTGCGCTCATCCTCGGGGAAGGCGCGCGGCCACGATCACAGCAACGCGTCCAGGCCGCGCAGGGCCGCCGCCACGGTCTGCCGGCGCACCGCGTCACGGTCGCCCGGGAAATGGAACAACTGCGCGCTGGCGTAGCCGCCGCGACGCTTCCAGCCCAGCCAGACGCTGCCGACCGGCTTGTCCGCCGAGCCGCCGCCCGGACCGGCGATGCCGGTCACCGCGACCGCGACGCTGGCGCCGGAATTGACCAGCGCCCCGGACACCATCTCGATCACCGTCTCCCGGCTGACCGCGCCATGATGCTCCAGCGTCTGCGGACGCACGCCCAGCAAGGCCTGCTTGGCCTCGTAGCTGTAGGCGACGATGCCGCAGTCGAACCAGGCCGAAGACCCGGCGACGTCGGTCATCACCTTGGCGATCCAGCCGCCGCTGCAGCTTTCGGCGGTGACCAGGCGCTCGCGCGCGGTGCGCAAGCGATCGCTGAGCGCGGTGGCCTGTTGCAGCAGATCCGAATCGGCGGGAAGCGTCATGGCACAGCTCGGGAAACCAGTGCGCTTTGTAGCCCAATTCGCCGTGGCTGTCGCGCCTGCGCGTGCCGGCGGATGGCCGGCCGTCAGCCAACGCGGCGCATGGGCCGCGACCACGCCGGCCCGCCCATCGGCGTCGAGCGTGCCGACGCCGGCGTCGACGCGGCACTCAGCGCTGCTGCCACTCCTCCTGCTCGCGCGGCGGCAGCAGCGCGCGGATCGGCGCGCCGTCGGCCGCGGCGGCCAGGCGCTCGGCCTCGGTGATCGGGATGTCCACCTGCAGCAGCCAGCCGTCCTCGTCGGCCTGCTCGCTGAGGATCACCTGCAACTGGTGCAATTGCGAGCGCAGGCGTCCGGCGCTCGGCGGCAGGCGCAGGCTGCCCTGCACGTGGCGCAGGCCCAGGCGCTGGCCGAGCACGTGCTGCAGCAGGTCCAGGCCGCGCCCGTCGCGCGCGGAGATCCACACCCGCTCGCGCCGCGCGGTGTCCGGCACGCCGTCCTGCGCATCGTGACGCACTTCGGCGCCCTCGATGCGGTCGATCTTGTTGAACACCAGCAACTGCGGCAGTTCGCCGGCGCCGACCGCGTGCAGCACCTCGTCGACCTGGGCGATGCGCTCCTCGCGCAGCGGATCGGCGGCGTCGACCACGTGCAGCAGCAGATCGGCCTCGCGCGCCTCGGACAGGGTCGAGCGGAACGCCGCCACCAGCTCATGCGGCAGGTTGCGCACGAAGCCGACGGTATCGGCCAGCATCGCGTTGCCGCCGGGCAGCGCGATGCGCCGCACGGTCGGGTCCAGGGTCGCGAACAACTGGTCGGCGGCGTAGGCTTCGGCGCCGGTCAGCGCGTTGAACAGGGTCGACTTGCCGGCGTTGGTGTAGCCCACCACCGCGATCCGCGGCAGCTCGCTGCGCACCCGCGCACGGCGCATCTGGGTGTGCTGCACCTCGACCTTCTCCAGCCGCTTCTGCAACTGCTCCACCCGCTTCTGCAGCAGGCGGCGATCGGTTTCCAGCTGGGTTTCGCCGGGGCCGCGCAGGCCGATCGAACCGCCGCGCTGGCGCTCCAGGTGGGTCCAGCCGCGCACCAGCCGGGTGGCCATGTGCCGCAACTGGGCCAGTTCGACCTGCAGCTTGCCTTCGTGGCTGCGCGCGCGCTGGGCGAAGATGTCCAGGATCAGCCCGGTGCGGTCGATCACGCGCCGCTCCAGGTATTTCTCCAGGTTGCGCTCCTGGCCGGGGCTGAGCGCGTGGTTGACCAGAACCAGGTCGGCACCGCTGGCGTCGGCGGCGGCCTTGACCTCTTCCAGCTTGCCGCTGCCGATCAGCGTCGCCGGACTCGGCTTGTCGATGCGCGCAGTCACGGTGGCGGCGATGCTGGCACCGGCCGAGCGCGCCAGGTCGGCGAACTCCTCCAGCACATCGTCTTCCAACGGACCGCCCGCGTAGGGCTGGATCAGCAGTGCATGTTCGCCGCGGCGGGACCGATCAAACACCCGCGGCTCCGCACTTCGTTACGGTACTACTCGACTTCATCATCACCCGCACTGCCACCTTCGTTCTGCTGCACATAGCCGCCGCCCGGTCCCACGCGCACGTTGCGCGCCGGCACCACGGTGGAAATGGCGTGTTTGTAGACCATCTGGCTGACGGTATTGCGCAGCAGGACCACGAACTGATCGAACGACTCGATCGTGCCCTGCAGCTTGATGCCGTTGACCAGATACACCGAGACAGGGACCCGTTCGCGACGCAACGCGTTGAGGAAAGGATCCTGCAAGGATTGCCCCTTGGACATGCTTCACTCCCAAATTATTGTTTTTATTGTCCGGGACGGCACTGCAGCTCCCCTGCCGTGGTCCGGAACGTCGATGTTACACAACCGCGGGCGCCAGCACAGCGCGGCGGCGCGCCCGATCAGCCGAGGAAGGCGTCCAGGGCCGCCTGCAGGCGCCCGGCGTCGCGCGCCGGGTCGAACCAGCGGGCATCCTGCTCGCCGCGCAGCCAGGTGAGCTGGCGCTTGGCCAACTGCCGGGTGGCGGCGATGGCGCGGACGCGGAAGTCCGCCGCATCGCCGACGCCGTCCAGGTACTCCCAGGCCTGGCGGTAGCCGACCGCGCGCACCGCCGGCAGCGCCAGCGGCTGCGCCACCGCCTGCATCCCGGGCAGCGCACGCAAGGCGCGCACTTCGTCGAGGAAGCCCTGCCCCAGCATCGCGTCGAAGCGGGCCTCGATGCGCCCGTACAGCACGCTGCGCTCGGTCGGCGCCAGTACCAGCTTCAGCACCCGCAGCGGCAGCCGCGGCGGACCCGGATCCGCCTGCCAGGCACTGATCGGCCGGCCGCTGAGCCGGTACACCTCCAGCGCACGCTGGATGCGCTGCGCGTCGCCGGGGCGGATGCGCTGCGCGGCCAACGGATCGATCCGCTGCAGTTCCGCGTGCAATGCCGCCCAACCCTGGGCATGCGCCTGCGCGGTCAGCGCCGCGCGCAGTTGCGGGTCGGCCGCCGGCATCGGCGCCAACCCTTCCAGCAGCGCCTGGAAGTACAGGCCGGTGCCGCCGGCCAGGATCGGCAGGCGGCCACGGGCCACGATCGCCTCCAGCGCGGCGCGCGCGTCGGCGGCGAATTCGGCCGCCGAATACGTCTGCCAGGGATCGCGCAGGTCCAACAGATGATGCGGCACCCGCGCGCGCTCGGCCGCATCGGGCTTGGCCGCGCCGATGTCCAGGCCACGGTAGACCAGCGCCGAATCGACGCTGACGATTTCGCCGCCGCAGTGTTCGGCCAGGGCGATCGCCGCGGCGGTCTTGCCCGAGGCGGTCGGGCCCATCAGCGCGATTGCGCGCGGGCGCCGGTCGGCCGCCATCAGTCCTCGTCCGGCCAGCGGATCGTCGCCGCGGCCGACGCTGTGGCGGCGCGCGGCAACGGCACGGCCTGCAGCGCCTGCCAGACCTTCAGCGCGTCGACGGTGGCAGCGACGTCGTGCACACGCAGCAGCGCGGCACCGCGCTGTGCAGCCAGCAGATGCGCGGCGACCGAGCCGGACACCCGCTGCTCCGGCGCCTCGCGCCCGGTCAGCTCGCCGATGCTGCGCTTGCGCGACAAGCCGGCCAGCACCGGCACGCCCAGCTCGACCAGCCGCGCCAACTGGGCCAGCAACTGCAGGTTGTCGGCGGTGCTCTTGCCGAAGCCAAAGCCCGGGTCGACCAGGATGCGTCGCTTGTCGATGCCGGCCATCTCCGCGGCGAAGATGCGCTCGGCCAGGAACCGGTGCACCTCGCCGACCACGTCGTCGTAGCCGGGCGCGCTGCCGGCGGCATAGGCGTCGGCGGGCATGTGCATCAGCACCACCGGCACCCCCAGTTCCGCGGCAGCGTCCAGCGCGCCGGGCTGGCGCAGGGCCTGCACGTCGTTGATCATGCCGGCGCCCGCCGCGACCGCGGCGCGCATCACCTCCGGCTTGAAGGTGTCCACGCTCAACGGCAGCGCGGTCTGCGCGGCCAGCCGCTCGATCACCGGAATCACCCGCCGCAGTTCTTCTTCCACCGGCACCGGCGTCGCGCCCGGACGGGTCGACTCGCCGCCGATGTCCAGCACGTCGGCGCCCTCTCCGGCCAGGCGCAGGCCGTGCGCCACCGCCGCGTCCACGCTGGCGTGGGCGCCCCCGTCGGAGAACGAATCCGGGGTGACATTGACGATGCCCATCACCCGCGGGCGATCGAGCAGCAGCCGGTGGGCGCCGCACTGCAGGCTGGGCGAGGTGTCGAACATCGGTGAGTCTCCTGGTAGTGGCCGTGGCGGGCGGCGGAATGGCGCTGCGCAGCGCCATGCGGCATCCGCGACACCCGCATGGCGGCAGCGGCGTGCGCGACGTTTCCGCCGCACACCGCATCGACGCGGCAACCTGCGGCCAGCGCAGTGCCATTGTCGCCCACGCGCACCCAGGCGGCGAGTCGGCGTAAGCCGATGCGACCGACCCCGCATCGCCGCCAACAAAAAAGCCAGGGATCGCTCCCTGGCTTTTCGGCGCTTGAAGGGCGCTCCTGCGCTTACATCTGCTCGGCAGGCCCGGCGATCGGCGGCAGCGGACGCGAATTGCCCTTGTCGTTGTTGCCGCCGTCCTTGCCGGACTTGTTCCAGCCCATCGGCGGCGGCGGATCGCGGCCTTCCATGATCGCCTCGATCTGCGGCGCGTCGATGGTCTCGTACTGCAGCAGCAGCTGCGACATGGTGTGCAGCTTGTCCAGATTCTCGGTGAGGATCTGCGTGGTCTTCGCATACGCCTTGTCGAGGATCGACCGCACCACTTCGTCGATGCGCCGCGCGGTGTCGTCGGAGACGCTCTTGTGCTGGGTCACCGAACGGCCCAGGAACACTTCGTCGTCCTCCTCGCCGTAGGCGATCGGCCCCAGCTCGTCGGACAGGCCCCACTTGGTCACCATGTTGCGCGCCATCTTGGTCGCGCGCTCGATGTCGTTGGACGCGCCGGTGGTGACCTTGTCGGTACCGAAGATCAGTTCCTCCGCCACGCGGCCGCCGTACAGCGAGCACAACTGCGACTCGATCGCCACACGGTTCATCGAGTACTTGTCGCCTTCCGGCAGATACATGGTCACGCCCAGCGCGCGGCCGCGCGGGATGATCGTGACCTTGTAGACCGGGTCGTGCTCGGGCACCAGGCGGCCGACGATGGCGTGGCCGGCCTCGTGGTAGGCGGTGAGCGTCTTCTCGTCCTCGCTCATGGCCATCGAACGACGCTCGGCACCCATCAGGATCTTGTCGCGGGCACGGTCGAAGTGGTCCATGCGCACTTCCTTGACCGACTCGCGCGCGGCGAACAGGGCGGCCTCGTTGCACAGATTGGCCAGGTCGGCGCCGGAGAAGCCCGGCGTGCCGCGCGCGATCACCATCGGCTCGATGTCGTCGGCCAGCGGCAGCTTGCGCATGTGCACCTTGAGGATCTGCTCGCGGCCGCGCACGTCCGGCAGGCCCACCACCACCTGGCGATCGAAGCGGCCCGGGCGCAGCAGCGCCGGATCCAGCACGTCCGGACGGTTGGTCGCGGCGATCACGATCACGCCCTCGCCGCCCTCGAAGCCGTCCATCTCCACCAGCAACTGGTTGAGGGTCTGCTCGCGCTCGTCGTGACCGCCGCCCAGGCCGGCGCCGCGATGGCGGCCGACCGCATCGATTTCGTCGATGAAGATGATGCACGGCGCATGCTTCTTGGCCTGCTCGAACATGTCGCGCACGCGGCTGGCGCCGACGCCGACGAACATTTCCACGAAGTCCGAACCGGAGATGCTGAAGAACGGCACCTTGGCCTCGCCGGCGATGGCCTTGGCCAGCAGGGTCTTGCCGGTGCCCGGCGGTCCGACCATCAGCACGCCGCGCGGGATCTTGCCGCCGAGCTTGGTGAACTTGGTCGGATCGCGCAGGAAGTCGACCAGTTCGCCGACCTCTTCCTTGGCCTCGTCGCAGCCGGCGACGTCGGCGAAGGTGATCTTGATCTGGTCCTCGCCCTGCAGCTTGGCGCGCGACTTGCCGAAGGACATCGCGCCCTTGGCGCCACCGCCGCCACCCTGCATCTGGCGCATGATGAACAGCCAGAAGCCGATGATCAGGATGACCGGCAGGAAGTTCAGCACCAGCGACCAGAAGCCCGGACCGTTGTCGGGCTTCTGCCGGGTGATGTCCACGTTCTTGCTGTACAGCACGTCGATCAGCTTGCCGTCGCTCGGGCCGTACACCGAGCCTTCGCTGCCGTCGGCGCGCTTGAAGCGGATCGCGTTGACCGACAGGTTGGTGGCATCGGTGAAATCGACCGACTTCACCCGCCCGGCGTCCACGTCCTTCAGGAACTGGGAGTAGGTCACGTTGTCGGTGCCCGCGCCGCCGGCGAGCCGCGGCGAGAAGCTCTGGAACACCACCATCAGCACGACGGCAACGACTACCCACAACAGCAGATTCTTGGTCAAGTCGTTCATCCTCATTGGCTCCGGTGTCCCTTCAACTCTGTCTCGATGCGTGGCATTGCGGATTCAGCCTTGCGTTCAGCTTACTTGATCTGGGCGCGCTTGCCCTGTCCGAGGGCGTAGACCTCCGGCGAGCGCTTGCGCGACGCGGCCGGCTTGCGGATGGTCACCTTCTCATAGCGGCGGCGCATGTCGCGGATGTAGTCGTCGAACCCCACGCCCTGGAACAGCTTGATCAGGAACGCGCCGTTCGGCTTCAGGTGGCTGTCGGCGAACGCCATCGCCAATTCCGCCAGATGCATCATCCGCGGCTGGTCGACCGCATCCATTCCGCTCTTATTGGGGGCCATATCCGACAGCACAAGGTCCACCGGGGTATCGCCCAGCATGGCCTCGAATTGCGATAGCACCGCGTCCTCCCTGAAGTCACCGTGAAGGAACTCCACGCCGGCCAGCGGCGGCATCTCCAGAATGTCCAGGGCCAGCACGCGACCGCGGTCGCCCATCGACTTGCGCACCTGCTGCGACCAGCCGCCCGGCGCGGCGCCGAGATCGACCACCACCATGTCCGGCTTGAGCAGCCTGTCGCGCTGCAGCAGTTCCTCGAGCTTGTAAGCCGCGCGCGAGCGCATGCCTTCGGCCTGGGCCTTCTTCACGAAGGGGTCGGCGAAATGTTCGCGGAGCCAGCGTTGGCTGCTTTTGCTGCGGGTGGCCATGGACGCACGGTCGGGAGGGGCGGCCATGATACCCTGATCGCCCTTGCCAACCCTGCTCCCACCTGCATGTCGATCAGCCTGACCTCGGCCCAGAACCGCTTCCTGCGCGGCCTGGCCCACGACCTCAAACCCCTGCTGCAGATCGGCAGCAAGGGCGTCACCCCGGCCTTCCTGGCCGAACTGGACGAGGTGCTGGAGCGCCACGAACTGGTCAAGGTGAAGGTCGGCGGCGACGACCGCGAGGCCCGCGACGCCGCCATCGGCAGCCTGGTGGAGCAGTCGCACAGCGTGCTGGTGCAGCGCATCGGCCATACCGCGATCCTGTATCGCCCGGCCAAGGAAGACCGGCAGATCGTGCTGCCGCGCGCCTGAGCGCGCCCTCGGTGACCCCATGCAACTGACCCAGGACCTGCCCGACTACGCCTATGCCCTGCGCATGGCCGACGGCCGCCAGGCCAAGGTGAACGACCGGCTGTTGACCCGCAGCTTTGTCCTCGCGCCGGACACCCTGGTCGAGGACTGGCAGGCCCCGCCGGCCGGCGATCTGCAGCCGCAGCATCTGCAGCCATTGCTGGAGCTCAACCCGGCCCTGGTGATCCTCGGCACCGGCGAACGCCAGGTGTTTCCCGCCGCGGCGGTGATGGCGCTGTTCCTGACCCGCGGCATCGGCATCGAGGTGATGAACAATGCCGCTGCGGCGCGCACCTACAACGTGCTGGCCGCCGAAGGCCGGCGCGTGGCGGTGGGGTTCCTGCTCGAAGGCTGAGCCAGGCGTCGCGGGCCGGGCACTGCGACCTCCTGATCGTTGACCTGAGCGGCCTCAACCACGGCCTGGCCGCGCCGCGGACAACATGCGATCGAGGCAGAGAGGACGCCTGTCGTTTCTTTCGTCTCTTGCAGATCGCCGCGCGGCGTCTGCCGCGCGATGCGAGCACAGCGCGTCGGGGCTGAAGCCCCTCCCACAAAAGAATGCATGCACGGTGGCCCCCCGTATGAGCCGGCGGCGCTTGCGGCCCACTGGCCGCGCCGTTGGCGAACGCCCGGCGCGTTACGCCGGGCCGGGGATCCGCCCGCGTAAGGACGCAACCGGTTACTTCGGCGGCAGATACAGCAGTGGGTCGACCGGCTTGCCGTTGTAGCGAATCTCGAAGTGCAGCATGTCGCGCGCCGCGCCGCTGTGGCCCATTTCGGCGATCTGCTGGCCGGCCTTGACGTTCTGGCCTTCGTTGACCAGGCGCTTGCGGTTGTGGCCGTAGGCCGACAGCCACTGTTCGTTGTGCTTGACGATGATCAGTTCGCCGTAGCCGACCAGGCCGGCGCCGGAGTAGACCACCACGCCGTCCGCCGCGGCGCGCACGGCCTCGCCGTTGCTGCCGCCGATGTCGATGCCCTGCTTGGTCGCCTCGCCGCCGACGAAGCGGCTGACCACCACGCCATCGGCCGGCCAGCGCCAGGGGAAACCGCTGCTGACCGGCGCCGGCGCCGGAACGGACGGCGGCCGCGCGGCGGCGCCGGCACCGGAGGCCGGCGGCGTCACCGGGCCGCTACCGGGCCGCGCGGCGACTGCCCCACCCGGCGGATACAGCTTCAGCGACTGCCCCGGATAGATGGTGTACGGCGGCTGCAGGCCGTTCCAGCCGGCCAGGTCCTGCGGGGTGATGTTGTTGGCGCGGGCGATCGCATACAGCGTGTCGCCGCGCCGAACGGTGGCGCTGACTCCGGGCTTGGGCACGGACACGCGAGGCGCCGAGGCAGCAGCGGTGCCGCGCACCGGCGCGCCGCCCGGCGTGCGCACCACCGTGGCACTGCTGCAGGCGCCGAGCGCCACCGCCACCAGCACCCCCAGGCCGCAACGCAGGCCGTTCCGCACCACCCGATCCACGCTCATCCGACCTTCGCTCTCCATATGACCCACACCACCAGCAGCGCCAGGATCGCCGAGGCGACCCAGCCGAGCGGCTCGATCCAGCGGCGCAACGCGGCTTCCGCACGCGGCCCGCCGAGGCGGATCGCCCCGGCCACCAGGTACACGCGTTTGCCGCGCCCCACCAGCATGCTCGCCAGGAACGGTAGCAGCGGCACCCCGACGATGCCTGAGGCCCAGGTGAATATCTTCAGCGGGATCGGGGTGAAACCGGCCAGCACCAACAGCCAGAACGCGCGCCACGGCGACTCGGCGATGACCTCGCGCAGATGGCTGACCTGGGCGTCGATCTTCTGCGTCCAACCGAGCCATTCGATCAGCGGCTGCACCGCGGCAAAGGCGAAATGCCCGAGCAGGTAGCCGATCAGCGCGCCAGCCAGGGAGCCGATCAGGCTCAGCGTGGCGAACCACAGCGCGCGCCGCGGCTGCGCCAGCGACATCGGCGCCAGCATCACTTCCGGCGGCACCGGGAACACGATGGCCTCGGCGAAACTGAGACCGGTCAGCAGGGCCGGCGCGCGGCGATGCCGCGACCAGCCGATGGCGCGTTCGTACAACGGCCCGAAAATCTTCATCCAGTGCGGCTCCGGGAAGTCAATCCAGCATGCCCGACAGCAACGGGACGAAGGTCACCGGCGCCAGGACGTCTTGTTCGATCTGGCCGTCGGCGGCGCGGCGCAGGCGGATCAGCGATTGCGCGGACGGGCCGCCGACCGGCGCCACCAGGCAGCCGCCCGGGGCCAGCTGTTCGATCAGCGCATCGACCAGCGCCGGCGCCGCCGCCGTGACCACGATTGCGTCGAACGGGCCATGCTCCGGCCAGCCGATGCGGCCGTCGTCGTGCTTGCTGCGCACGTTCATGCCGAGCTGGCGGAAGCGCTTGCGCGCCTGCCGCAGCAGATCGCCGATGCGCTCGACGGTGTGCACTTCCAGACCCAGCGCGGCCAGGATGGCCGCCTGGTAGCCGGAGCCGGTACCGACTTCCAGCACCTTCTTCGGCGCCGCTTCCAGCACCGTCTCGGTCATGCGCGCCACCACCCACGGTTGCGAGATGGTCTGGCCGTGGCCGATCGGCAGCGCGGTGTCCTCGTAGGCGCGCGAGGCCAGCGCCTCGTCGATGAACAGATGCCGCGGCACGGTGCGCACCGCGTTGAGCACGCTCTCGTCGCGGATGCCGGCCTCGCGCAGGCGCTCGACCAGGCGGTCGCGCACGCGCTGCGAGGTCATGCCGATGCCGATCGCTTCCGGCTGCAGGCGCAACCGCGGGGTCATGCCGGGCGGCCCAGCGCGGCGGTCAGGCCGCCGACCCAGCTGGCGACCTTTTCCAATGCCTGATAGCGGGTCAGATCGACCTGGATCGGGGTGATCGAGATGAAGCCGGTGCGTACCGCGTGGAAGTCGGTACCGGGACCGGCATCCTGCTCGCGCCCGGCCGGGCCGATCCAGTACACGGTGCCGCCGCGCGGGTCGGTCTGCGGCAGGCACGGCTCGGAGCGGTGGCGGTTGCCGAGCCGGGTGACCTCGAAGCCCTTGATCTCCTGCCACGGCAGGTCGGGCACGTTGACGTTGAGGATGGTGTCGGCCGGCAGCGGATCGGCCTTGAGCTGGGCCACGATCTCCACCGCGGCGCGTGCGGCGGTCTGGAAATGCCTGGGGTCGTGGTTGTGGCTGACCAGCGACACCGCCACCGCGGGCAGGCCGAGGAAGCGGCCTTCCATCGCCGCCGAGACGGTACCGGAATAGATCACGTCGTCGCCGAGATTGGCGGAATTGTTGATGCCGGAGACCACGATGTCCGGGTCGAACTCCAGCATGCCGGTGAGCGCCAGATGCACGCAGTCGGTGGGCGTGCCGGCGACGCTGCAGGTGTAGTGGTCGATGCGCTTGAGCCGGATCGGCAGATCCAGGGTCAGCGAATTGCTGGCGCCGGACCGGTCGCGGTCGGGTGCGACCACCGTCACCTCGTGGCCGGCGCCGCGCAACTGCTCGGCCAGCATGCGGATGCCGGGGGCGTCGACGCCGTCGTCGTTGCTCACTAATACGCGCATGGTGCTCCTCGAAAACCGGGGGCATGATACCGGATGCGCCCTGCCAGGTCGCTGACAGCGCGACGACGACCGCGGTGACGGCCATCGCGCCGCGCACTGGAGCGGCGTGGCGCCGTTCGACCGCAGCGCAGTGGTCCACACGCCAGACGCTGCCGGCAACGCCGCGCTCACCTCAAACCGCGCCGCACGCTCTAAGCTGTGCGCATGGCGCATTCCGACGACGAAGATCCCGCCGCGCTGTTCCGCGCGGCCATCGGCAAGGTGGCCCCGCTCAACGCGACGCCGCCGGCCAATGCCAAGCCGCGCCCCAAGCCGCGCGCGCGCATGGCCGAACGCGACGACGCCGAGGCGCAGGGCGAGTTCCAGCAATTGCTGCGGCAGAGCACGCCACTGGAAGCCGGCGACGTGGCCAGCTACCGCCGCGAGCATCTGCCGGCGCGGGTGTTCCAGCGCCTGCGCAAAGGCCAGTTCTCGGCCCAGGACGAACTGGACCTGCACGGTGCCACTGCGGCGCAGGCCGAGACGCTGCTGCGCCAGTTCCTGGCCGAGGCGCACGCGCACGAGTTCGGCTGCGTGCGGATCGTGCACGGCAAGGGCCTGCAATCGGGCGGCGTGCCGCTGCTGAAGAACCTGGTGGACCGCCTGCTGCGCCAGCGCAACGACGTGCTGGCCTTCCATTCGGCGCCGACCGCGCAAGGCGGCACCGGCGCGATGCTGGTGCTGCTGGCGCGGCGCTGAGCGGCGCCGCAGCCGCGGGCACCGCGGCTCGCTGGCCCGATCGGGAACCTGTGCACTGGCCGAGGTGGAGGGCGCCGGATCGGGGCGCCGCCGAATCCGGCATCGCCCACTGATCTGTCATTCGCGTGCAAGAGCGGCGTCACCGCGACCGGCGTGAACGGGAACGCCCGTCGCACGCCCCCCGTCGCCTGCCCGACGCAGATCCGGCCAGGCCGGGACGCCGCGGACGCGGCCGAGCACCGCGCGTACGGACCCATTTCAATTTTCGCCCCTTGAAACGTCTTGTCAGAGAGCACCGTCCCTCTGCGAGCCGAACGTGACCGAAGCGACCACCGAATTCTTCCTGCAACCCACTGATCTGGTGGACGTTTCCGCGAGCGCCGCAGCGTTCGAGTCGGCGCCGACCCGCCTGGCCCGGCCTGCGCTGCCGCCCCGACCGAGCGCCGATGCCGCACCGTCACGGTGGTGGCCGCTGTTCCTGGGCTCGTTCCAGGGGCGTACCGACTGGCACGGCAACCGCCTGCAGCGCGGGATCAAGGCGGCCAAGTACCTGCTGCGTTCGCTGCGCTTGCCTGCCGCGCATCTGCGTTTCCTCGACGAACTGTGCCGCGACCCGCGGATGCGCGGCTACGCCGAGCGCGATCCGCGCCTGCTCGAGCGCCACCTGCACCGTTTCGTGAACACCCGCTGGAGTAGCAAGGCGCGGCTGCGTCACCTCCGGCAGCACTATCGCCTGATGCTCGAGCGCCTGCCGGCCGCGTTGTTCGACGCCATCTACCGACAAGGCCAGGCGGACCTGGGGACGCTGCCGCTGCACGATGGCAGCCTGCTGACGCTGTCGCTGCTGCCGCCGGCGCCGATGAGCTGCGAAGGCGAGCTCTGGTTGCAGCTCAGCGACGCGGCGGGACGCGAACTGTATCGCCTGGTGCTGACCGTGACCGGCGACGACGCCCATCCGACGGTACTGATCGGTTGCCTGCAGGGCCCCAAGGGTGCCGACGCCCGCGACGTGGTGCGCGCGCTGACCAAGCAGATGCACGGGCTGCGGCCCAAGCAACTGATGCTGTCCCTGGCCTGCACCTTCGCCGAGCGCCTCGGCGCGCACGCGATCCGCGCCGTCTGCAATGGCGCGCATCCGCTGCAGCGCAAGCGAGACGTGTTCCTGTCCGACTACGACGCGTTCTGGATCGAGCAGGGCGGTACACCCATCATCGATGGCTGGTTCGCGCTGCCGCTGACCCCGGCACGCAAGAGCGTGGCGGACGTACCCAGCCAGCACCGCGCGGCGTTTCGCCGCCGCGAGGCGTTGCGGACGCATGCGGAAGGCTTGCTGGCCGCGGCGCTGCCGGCCGCTTGCGGTGCTGCGTCGCGTGGCGGCCAGTGAGCCTGGCTATACTGCCGCGGCCGCTTCCCTCCAGGAGCATCAGCAGTCGTGAGCCGGGCCGAGCACACCGAGGGCGCGCCGTCGCCGGAGCAGGCGCCTGCGCACCAGGTCGACGCGCTGTTCAAGGAACATCACCGCGCCCTGCTCGCGTTCCTGCACTGCAAGCTCGGCTCGATAGCGGACGCGCAGGACGTGGCGCAGGAGGCGTACATGCGCATCGTGACGCTTGAGCGTCCCGACGCGCTGGCATCGCCGCGCGCCTACCTGTTCCATGTCGCCTCGAACCTGGCGGTGGACCGGCTGCGCATGCGCAAGGTCCGCGAAAACGCCGCAGTGGAGCTGCCGGAACACGACCTGCCGCTACCGCCGGTTCCCGAGCGGCACGCCACGGCCAGCGAGCAACTGCGCGCGCTGACCCGGGCGCTGCAAGAACTTCCCGCCAAGACCAGCCGCGCCTTCGTGCTGCACGTGATCGAAGGCAAGGACTTCGGCATGATCGCCAAGGCGATGAACGTGAGCGAACGGATGGTCCGCTACCATGTGGCCAACGCGCTCGCGCATTGCCGCAAACGCTTCGACGAAGCGGAGATCCCGTAATGGACAGCGGCATCGACCAACACATCCTCGACGACGCCGCGCGCTGGTGGGCCCTGCTGCGCGAACCCGACAGCAACGAGGACACCGTGGCGCGCTGGCTGGACTGGACGGAGGCCGACCCGCGGCATCTGCAGGCATTCGAACGCATCAATGCGCTCGGCGGCGACCTGGCGACGCTCGATGCGGCAACGCGGGACGAGGTGGTGCGCAGGTTCGCGCCGCCGCGTTCGCGCTGGCGGCCGCTGCAGGTCGCGGCCTGCGTGGGCGTGCTGGCGCTCGGCGGCGCTCTGGCCTGGCGGCAGCTGCACCCGCCGCCGCTCACCCAGGTCTACAGCAGCGCGACCAGCCGCCACCAGGACATCGTGCTGGCGGACGGCTCGAAAATCGCGCTCGGCGGCGCATCGAAGTTGAGCACCCGCTTCAGCGCCGCGCAGCGCCACGTGGAGCTGATCGCCGGCGAGGCCTTCTTCGACGTGGCGCATCACGCCGGGCGCCCGTTCGTGGTCGACGCCGGCGGCGTGTCGATCCTGGACGTGGGCACCGCCTTCGACGTCAGCCGCGACGGCGAACGCGTCGAAGTCGCGGTCACCGAAGGCCGGGTCCGCATCTACGGCGCCGGCCAGGTGCCGGCCGACGGCAGCGGCGGGCTGGAAGCGGTGGCCGGACAGCGCGTGTCCTACGATCCGGCCAAGCCCGCGCTGCAGGTCAGCCAGATCGACGTGGCGCAGGCCACCGCCTGGCGCGATCACCGGCTGGAGTTCGTCGATACGCCGCTGGACACGGTGATCGCGCGGGTCAACCGCTACAGCGACCGGCCGCTGCGCCTGGCCGACCCCGAGCTTGCGCGGCTGAGCTTCACCGGTACCGTCGACACCCAAGCGACCGCGCAGTGGATCGAGGCCTTGCCGCAGGTGTTCCCGCTGCGGGTGCGCCAGGGCAAGGACGAGATCGTGCTGAGCCGCCGTTAGGCGATACCGCGCGCCGCCCGGGCTTAGGGGCGGCGGGCGCCCCCCGCGTCGACGTCGCCGCGCGTGGCATAATTCGCGCTTCCGCTGGGGGGCGACGGGCAGTGCGTGGGCTGAGGCGACTGATCATCTGCGGCAGCCTGGCATTGCAGCTCGCACCCTGCCCCCCTGCCCTCGCCGTGCCACTCGCGCCCGACGCACGGCAGATCGGGTTCTCGATCCCGCCGCAGGCGCTGTCCACGGCGCTGATCGCGTACGGCAAGCAGGCCAACGTGCAGGTGCTGACCGCCAGCCCGACCCTGGCCGGGATGCGCAGCGACGGGCTGCAAGGCATGTTCACCCCGAACGCGGCGCTGCAGCGCCTGCTGCAATCGAGTGGGCTCGCGTACCGCATGCTCGATGCGAACACGGTGGCGGTCACCCCCGCCGCCACGGCGCCGGTCGATCCTGCGGATGCCGCAGATGCGCACCGCGCCGGCGCGCCAGCCAAGCTGCTGGAACAGGTCGACGCCGCGGCGCTGACCGATCACGCCATGGGCGACGTACCAGCCTATGCCAGCGACGCGCTGCGTTACGCCGCCGATTCCATCGCCGTGCCGCAGTCGGTGAACGTGGTCGCTCCGCATCTGCTGGCCTCGCAACAGGTGCGTACCGTCGCCGACGCCCTGCGCAACGTGGCCAGCGTGCAGCAGATCGAAAATCCGTTGCGCGCGCCGCTGTTCAAGATCCGCGGCATCTACACCGGCAACGGCATGACCGACGGGATGCCGAACAGCTTCGTCGGCCTCGGCGGCTACCCGCCGATGATCGGCGTGGAGCGGGTCGAAGTGCTCAAGGGCCCGGAATCGATCCTCGGCGACAGCAACGGCGGCGACATGAGCGGACTGATCAACGTCGTCACCAAGCAACCGCTGCGCACACCGAAGCGCGAACTGAGCTACGTCCTCGGCGAGCGCGGCGACGTGCAGGCCGGGCTCGATACGACCGGACCGATCGGCGCCACGCCGCTGAGCTATCGGCTCGTCGTCTCCGGCCAGCATGCCGATTCCACGGCGCAAGGCTACGGCCCGCGCAATGCCGCCTACCTGGCGCCGTCCATCGCCTGGCAGGGCGAGGACAACCGCCTGGTGCTCGGCGTGCAGCGCGTGACCGATCGTCAGCCGGCCGCCGACCATGCCCTGCTGCTGCGCAACCGGGTGTCGGCGATGACGCCCAGGAGCTTGCGGCTGGGCAACGCACAGGACCACACCGCCTACCGCACCCAGCGCGCCTATTACCTGTTCGATCAGCGGCTCAGCGACCGCTGGCAACTGCGCAGCCGCGGCCAGTACGTGACCCAGGCGATCGACGCGCGCAACTGGGGCATGCTGTCGCCTTCGCCGAAGGGCGCCGTGCGCGCCTATGCCGAGGCGTACCGCAATACGACGGCGTACTACACCATCCAGAACGACCTGGTCGGCAGCTTCGGCGACGGACCGCTGCGGCAGACTGTGACCCTGGGCCTGGATTACACGCGCGCGCGGCTGGGCAGCAGCGATTACTTCATCCGCATGCACCGCAACCGCTACGACGTGTTCGGCGACGAGCGGCTGGGTCCGGTGCACTGGCCGCATTCGCGGCGCGGGATTCTGCATTACCCCGGCAGCCCGTGGTCGAGCCGGAGCGGCATCCTGCTGCAGGACCAGATCAGCATGGGCGAACGCTGGGACGTGCTGCTGGCGCTGCGCCGCTCGGCGTACGAGATTTCCAGCTACGACGCCAAGGGCAAACTGCGCCAGTTGCGCCGGCGCCGCTGGGTGCCCAACGTCGGCGTGGTCTACAAGCTGACCCCGGAGGCGTCGCTGTACGCCAGCACCATGAACGGCTTTGCGCCGAGCGCCGTGCTCGGCAAGAACGGCCGGCCGTTGCCGCCCGCGTTGTCGCGGCAAGTGGAGGTGGGGGCGAAGATCGATCTGTTCGAGCACCGGGCGCGGCTCAGCGCCGCCTATTACCAGATCACCGTTGACCGCAGCTTCGACCTGGTGCTGGCGCATCCGTCGTACTTCGCCAGACCGATCGACAGCCAGAGCAACCACGGGCTGGATCTCGACTTCGTCGGCGCCCTCGCCCCCGGCCTGGAACTGAGCAGCAGCCTGGCGCTGGCCCGCATCGGCCGGCGCGACGGTACGCCGACCCTCGGCGTGCCGCGCACCCGCTTCACCCTGTGGAGCAGCTACCAGTTCCAGGACAGCCGCTGGAGCGGCTGGGGCATGGCCGGCGGCATCCTGGCGCGCGATCACACCGTCGGCCGCCGCCTCGCCGGCGGCTATTTCAAGATTCCCGGGCAGGCCAGCGTGGACGCGAACGTGTCCTATCGCACCGAGACCTGGGGCGTGACCGTGGGCATGCGCAACGTCTTCGATCGGCGACTGTACGCCGACGAGTTCGACGAGACCTTCGTGCCGCTGCCGGACGGCCGCAGCCTGTTGCTGACCGGCACCTATCGGTTCTAGCGCGCGTTGTCGCGACCGACGCGGCAGGCGTCGGCCGCGCTCAGGCCTCGGTGGAGGCCTGCGGCGCCTCTTCGACCTGGCCGAGTTCGTGCAGCAGTGCCGTGGCGTAGCTGCCCGGCGGCAATGCGAAGCGCAGTTCCAGCGCGTCGTCCTGCCCGTCCAGCCAGCGCCATTGCAGGTCGGCCACGCGCAGGCGGGTCGCTCGCCGCTCCTGCTTCAGGCCCTCGCGCTCCAGGCCGTCGCGCAGACGCTGCGCGACCGCCTCGTCCAGCACCGCCAGTTCCAGCGCACGCGCCGCCTCGGCGCTGCGCAGCTCGCCGGCGCCCCACAGCGGCGCGGACGGATGGATGTCGAAGCGCTGCAAGCGTTCGGCCAGCGCCTCCGACCACGGCTCCGGACCGAACACGCTGCGGCTGCCGTCGAGCATCCACACTTCGCCGTCCAGCGCGCTGTCCCAGTTGCCGGCAGCCACGCGGGCGGCCAGCACCCGGTTGAACAGCTCCGAACGGGCCGCCGACAGCAGCAGCGAGCGCTGCTCGCGGCGCACGCGGCGGCCGCCGAACATCGCCAGCGCGGCGCCGACGTTGCCGCCATCGCGGCCGAACCGTTGCTCGCCGAACCAGTTGGGAATGCCGCGCGCGGCGATCTGCGCCAGCCGCGCCTCGATCGCGCTGCGCTCGCCGCGCACCTCGCGCAACACCAGCACGAAGCCGTTGCCGGCCAGCGCGCCACGCGGCAACTTGCGGTTGTGCCAGTGCGCTTCCAGCACCTGCAGATCCGCGTCCTGCAGGCTGTCCAGCGCCGGCGCCACGCGCTTGGGCAGATGCACCGAGAAGCGCTGGGTGGTGACCGCATGGCGGTCCTTCATGCCGGCGTAGCCGATCGCCAGTTCCGCCACCCCCGCCCACTGCGCCAGGCGGCGCGCGGCGAAAGCGGTGTTCATGCCGCGCTTGCGCACGGTCAGCAGCAGGTGCTCGCCCTCGCCGCTGGGCGCGAACGCGGGCAGTTCGTCGACCTGGAAATCCTCGGCGGTGCTGCGCATGCGCGCCTGCAACGGCGCGGCGCCGAACGCACGCGGCAACTCGCTCACAGCGCCACCAGCAGGGCCACGGCCTGCGCCGCAATGCCTTCGCCACGGCCGGTGAAGCCGAGCTTCTCGCTGGTGGTGGCCTTGACGCTCACGCAGTCCAGTTCGACCTGCAGCAGCGCCGCCAGGCGCTCGCGCATTGCCTGCGCATGCGGGCCGACCTTGGGCCGTTCGCAGATCACGGTGATGTCGGCATTGCCGAGGCGCCAGCCGCGCGCGTGCAGCAGGCCGACGCAGTGATCGAGAAACTGCGCACTGTCGGCGCCCTTCCAGCGCGGATCGGACGGGGGAAAATGCTGGCCGATGTCGCCCAGCGCCAGCGCGCCGAGCAAGGCGTCGCACAGGGCGTGGATCACCACGTCGCCGTCGCTGTGGGCAAGCACGCCGCGCTCGTGCGCCACGCGCACGCCGCCGAGCATGATGTGGTCGCCCTCGCCGAAGGCGTGGACGTCGTAGCCCTGGCCGATGCGGATGCGGGGAAGTTCAGACATTGGCATGGAGACATCCCACGAAAAATGAAAAAGGACGGAGCACGCGCCGCGCCACGGCGGCCGCATCCGACGCCAGGCGCATCACGACTGCCGCGCGCGCTGGAACAGTTCGAACTCGAAACGCGCCAGGTCGGCCGGTGTGGTGACCTTGAAATTGTCTTCGGCGCCCTCGATCAACAGCGGCCGCAGCCCCAGCAACTCCATCGCCATCGCGTCGTCGGTGACCTCGACGCCGGCCGCGGCGGCCTGCTCCAGGGCCCGGCTCAGTTGCATGCGCCGGAACAGTTGCGGGGTCAGCGCGCGCCACAGGCGCTCGCGCGGTTCGGTGCCGTCGATGCCGCCGTCGTCGCCGGCGCGCTTGAGCGTGTCGCGCACCGGCGCGGCCAGGATCGCGCCGACCGGATCGCCGCGCCCCGCCTCCAGCAGCCGGTCCAGGTCGGCCAGCGCCAGGTTCGGCCGCGCCGCATCGTGCACCAGCACGAAGTCGTCCGCCTTCACCGACTCCGGCAAGGCATGCAACGCGGCCAGCACCGAGCCGGCACGGCTGCCGGCGCCCAGGCAGGTCAGGACCGGCTTGCCAGCCAGTTCGGTCCAACCCGGCCACTGTGCATCGTCCACGCCCAGCGCCACCATCGCCCCGGCCACCGCCGGATGCGCCAGCAGCGCTTCCAAGGCATGCGCCAGCAACGGGCGCCCGCCCGCCTGCAGGTACTGCTTGGGCGTGGCGCCGCCGAAACGGGTGCCGCGGCCAGCCGCCGGGACCACGGCCCAGACGGTGGCCATCAGGGCTGCTCGCCCGGCGCCGGCGTCACAGGCGCCGGCTGCGCGCCGGCTGCCGTACCGGCCGGCGCGGTCGACACCGGCGCGTTCTCGACCACGCGGTAGAACTTTTCGCCCGGTTTGATCATGCCCAGTTCGCTACGCGCGCGCTCCTCGATCGCCGCCTCGCCGTCCTTGAGGTCCTTGACCTCGGCGGCCAGCGCGGCGTTGCGTTGCTGCAGTCCTTCGTTGTCGCGCTTCTGGTGCTCGACCTGACTTTCGAGCACCAGCACTTCGCCGGAATTGCCCGGGCCGAGCCAGAAACGGTACTGCAGCCACGCCAGCAGTCCCGCCAGCACCAGCAGCAGCCAGCGCCAGTTGCGCACGGCTTATCGCTTGAGCGAGACGAACGCGTCGCGCCCGGCGTAGCGCGCGGCGCTGCCGAGCGCTTCCTCGATGCGCAGCAGCTGGTTGTACTTGGCCACGCGATCGCTGCGGCACAGCGACCCGGTCTTGATCTGGGTGGCGGTGGTGGCCACGGCGATGTCGGCGATGGTGGTGTCCTCGGTCTCGCCGGAACGGTGCGAGACGATCGCCGCATAGCCGGCCTTGTCGGCCATGGCGATGGCTTCCAGGGTCTCGGTCAGGGTGCCGATCTGGTTGACCTTGATCAGGATCGCGTTGGCGGTGCCGGACTCGATGCCCTGCTTGAAGATCTTCGGGTTGGTCACGAACAGGTCGTCGCCGACCAGTTGCACCTTGCTGCCGACGCGGTCGGTGAGCAGCTTCCAGCCGGCCCAGTCGTCCTCGGCCAGGCCGTCCTCGATGCTGACGATCGGATACTGCGCGGCCCAGTCGGCGAGGAAGTCGACGAACTGCTCGCTGGTCAGGCGCTTGCCCTCGCCCACCAGGTGGTACTTGCCGTTGTCGTAGAACTCGCTGGAGGCCACGTCCAGGCCCAGCAGCACGTCCTCGCCAGCGGTGTAGCCGGCCTTGCCGATCGCTTCCAGGATGGTGTCCAGCGCTTCCACGTTGCTGCGGAAGTCCGGGGCGAAGCCGCCCTCGTCGCCGACCGCGGTGGACAGGCCGTGGCCCTTCAACACCGACTTCAGCGCGTGGAAGATCTCGGTGCCGGCGCGCAGCGCCTCGGAGAACGAGGCGGCGCCGACCGGCAGCACCATGAATTCCTGGAAATCGACGTTGTTGTCGGCATGCGCGCCGCCGTTGATGATGTTCATCATCGGCACCGGCAGCGCCAGGTTGGCGGTGTTGCCCGCGGCCAGCGACTGCCACAGCGGCTGCTTGCGCGAGGCGGCAATGGCATGGGCGTTGGCCAGCGAGACGCCGAGCAGCGCGTTGGCACCCAGGCGGCCCTTGTTCTCGGTGCCGTCCAGGTCGATCAGGCGGCGGTCCAGGCCCTGCTGGTCGGCGGCGTCGAAGCCCTTCAGCGCGCCGGCGATGGTGGTGTTGACGTTCTCCACCGCCTTGCGCACGCCCTTGCCCAGGTAGCGGGTCTTGTCGCCGTCGCGCAGCTCGACCGCTTCCTTGGTGCCGGTAGACGCGCCCGAAGGCACCGCGGCACGACCGAACGAACCGTCCTCCAGGATGACATCGGCTTCCAGCGTGGGATTGCCGCGGCTGTCGAGGATTTCACGGGCGTGGATGCTGCGGATCGTACTCATGGGCGGGCCGGTTACCTGTAGGAAGAGGGGGCGGAAACGAATGCCGGCTGATTATCCCCGGCCGCCGGTTCCTTGCCAAATCCCGCCTCAGCCGGCGCCCATCAGGCCCAGCGGGATTCCGCTGAGGAAGAGCAGGATCAAGACCAGCATCGCCAGCAGCAGGCCGCCGGCGATGCCGGCCAGGAGGCGGCCGCGGCGCTGCGTCCAACTCAGCGCGGCGGCGATCGTCGCGCCCACCGCAGCCACTGCCACTACCAGCAGGGCGATCACCATCCAGAACAGCATGGCCAGGAAATGATCGCCGTGGCTGGGCGTGCCAATCCCACTGGAGAAGGCGAACAGCGCCACGACCAGCGCCGCCCACGCCAGCAACGACAACAACAAGGCACACAGCCCCCAAGGCCAGGCGCCGGCCCGCTCGGGTGCGGTCATCGCCGCGGCTCCGAGAAGGCGACGCACACCCGGCAGCCCGCACCCGGCCAGGATCGGCACAGCCGCAGCGGCGGCGGCGCGCGCCTCACGCGAAGCGCGAGAACCCGTGTTTCTTGGTCACCGCGTCCAGTTCCATCAGCGTTTCCAGCAGCGCTTCCATCTGATGCAGCGGCCACGCATTGGGGCCGTCGGACAGCGCCTTGGACGGGTCCGGATGGGTCTCGGCGAACACGCCGGCCACGCCCACGGCCACCGCCGCGCGCGCCAGCACCGGCACGAACTCGCGCTGGCCGCCGGAACTGCCGCCCTGCCCGCCCGGCAACTGCACCGAATGGGTGGCATCGAACACCACCGGGCAGCCGGTCTCGCGCATCACGCTCAGCGAGCGCATGTCGCTGACCAGGTTGTTGTAGCCGAAGCTGGCGCCGCGCTCGCAGACCATGATCTGCTCGTTGCCGGTGGACTTGGCCTTCTCCACCACCGGCTTCATGTCCCACGGCGACAGGAACTGGCCCTTCTTGATGTTGACCGGCTTGCCGGCGGCGCACACGTTCTTGATGAAATCGGTCTGCCGCACCAGGAACGCCGGCGTCTGCAGCACGTCCACCACCGCCGCCACCTCGTGCATCGGCGTGTACTCGTGCACGTCGGTCAGCACCGGCACGCCGATCTGGGTCTTCACTGCCTCCAGCACCTTCAGCCCTTCCTCCAGGCCGGGGCCACGGAAGCTGGTGCCGGAGGTGCGGTTGGCCTTGTCGAAGCTGGACTTGAAGATGAAGTTGATGCCCAGCCGGCCGGTGATCTCCTTGAGCCTGCCGGCCACGTCGAGCTGCAGCTGCATCGACTCGATCACGCACGGGCCGGCGATCAGGAACAGCGGCCGGTCCAGGCCGACGTCGAATCCACAGAGCTTCATTGATTACCTTCCGGAGGTTCAGAGGGGCGCGGGAGGGGCGCAGGGACGGAGCCGCCGCCGAACCTGCCGGCAGCCCAGATGAGTGCGCCGATCAGCGCCAGCGGCGCAGCTAGCCCCACCGCCGCGATCAGGCAATACATCAGCCCCATCCCATAGCTATCGGCCAAGCCGGTGCTGCTGCGCCAGGAGAAATAGACCAGCAAGGCCGCAGGAAACACCAGCAC
Organism: Xanthomonas sp. LMG 12459; assembly: GCF_009192905.1. Classification (NCBI taxonomy): domain Bacteria; kingdom Pseudomonadati; phylum Pseudomonadota; class Gammaproteobacteria; order Lysobacterales; family Lysobacteraceae; genus Xanthomonas; species Xanthomonas sp. LMG 12459. Next base: position 9,218 of record NZ_NSGT01000016.1, on the reverse strand, counting down.
CGCCGCCGCAAAGAACCAGCGCGCGACCCTGCTCTCGCTGCTGCGCCCGGTCGCAGTCACGCCCTGGCTTCCTTGAGCAGCTTGCCGCCGGCCTTGCGCTCGCGCGCAGCGCGCACGAAGCCGATGAACAACGGGTGGCCGTCGCGCGGCGTGGACAGGAATTCCGGGTGCGCCTGGCAGGCCAGGAACCACGGATGCGTCTCGCGCGGCAACTCCACCATCTCCACCAGGGTGTCGTCCATCGACTTGGCGGCAATCACCAGGCCGGCGTCCTCGAGCTGGGTGCGGTAGCGGTTGTTGAACTCGTAGCGGTGGCGATGGCGCTCTGCCACCACATCCTTGCCGTACAGCTCGCGCGCCAGCGTGCCCGGCTTGAGCCGCTGCTCCTGCAGACCCAGGCGCATGGTGCCGCCGAGGTCGGACTTCTCGTCGCGCTTCTCGACATCGCCAGTGGCGGTGCGCCATTCGGTGATCAGGCCGATCACCGGGTACGGCGACTGCCGGTCGTTCTCGGTGCTGTTGGCCGCGTCCAGCCCGGCGACATGCCGCGCATAGTCGACCACCGCAGCCTGCATGCCGTAGCAGATGCCGAAGTACGGCACGCCGTGCTGGCGGGCGTAGCGCGAGGTCAGCACCTTGCCTTCGAAACCGCGGTCGCCGAAGCCGCCCGGCACCAGGATGCCGTCCACGTCGGCCAGGGCCGCCATGTCGCTGCCTTCCAGGTCCTGCGCTTCCAGCCACTTCAGGTTGACCTTGGTGCGCTGGCGCAGACCGCCGTGCTTGAGCGCCTCGCCCACCGACTTGTATGCGTCCTGATGGTCCACGTACTTGCCGACCACGGCGATGGTGACCTCGTCGAGCGGATGCTTGATCGCGTCGACCACGGCTTCCCACTCCGACAGGTTGGCCGCGCCGACCTTGTCGCGCAGCTTGAACTGGTCGATGACGATCTCGTCCAGGCCCTGCCGGTGCAACTCCAGCGGCATGCCATAGAGCACGTCGATGTCGGCGGCGCTGATCACCGCGCGCTCGGAGACGTTGGTGAACAGCGCGATCTTGCGCCGTTCCGAATCCGGGATCGCCTGCTCCGAGCGGCACAGCAGCACGTCCGGCTGGATGCCGATCGAGCGCAGTTCCTTGACCGAATGCTGGGTCGGCTTGGTCTTCAGTTCGCCGGCTGCGGCGATGTACGGCACCAGGGTGAGGTGCATGAACATGGCCTTCTCGGCGCCGCGCTCGGTGCGCACCTGGCGGATCGCCTCCAGGAACGGCAGCGACTCGATGTCGCCGACGGTGCCGCCGATCTCGACCAGGGCCACGTCGTAGCCGGCGGTGGCTTCATCCACGCAGCGACGGATCTCGTCGGTGATGTGCGGAATCACCTGCACGGTGGCGCCGAGGTAGTCGCCGCGGCGCTCCTTGCGGATCACGTTCTCGTAGATGCGCCCGGTGGTGACCGAATTCTTGCGCGACAGGCGCGTGCGCACGAAGCGCTCGTAGTGCCCCAGGTCCAGGTCGGTCTCGGCGCCGTCGTCGGTGACGTACACCTCGCCGTGCTGGAACGGGCTCATCGTGCCCGGGTCGACGTTGATGTAGGGGTCCAGCTTCATCATCGTGACCGACAGGCCACGTGCTTCGAGAATGGACGCAAGCGAAGCGGCCGCGATGCCCTTGCCAAGCGAGGACACTACGCCGCCGGTAACGAAGATCAGGGGGGTCATGGCTCAAAGGCCTCCCGGAAAGCCATAGTTTAACGGGTGAAGCGGATTTGCCCAAGCGCTTTTGCGCAACAGCCGCCCCACAAAAAAGCGACGCCCCGGGCGACCGGGGCGTCGTGTGCAGGAAACCGTGCGCAGGCTCAGGGCTTGCGCGCTTCCTCTTCCTCTTCCTTCTTCGGCGCGGCCGCATCCTTGCCGGCCTTGTGCTCGGCGGCCGCGGCGGCGCGGCGCTTGGCCTTGGCGTCGGCCTCGGCCTTTTCCTTGGCGACCTGCGCCTCGTAGGCGGCGGCACCGGAGGCGGCCGGATCGGCGCTCTGCGCCTGGGCCATCGCGACCGGCACGGCCACCGCGGCGGCGACCAGGGCGGCCAGGGTCAACAGCTTGCGAACGTTCATGGCGGACTCCTTTGGGACGTGCGACGAAGATGTGGGCGACGTCGCGGTTTTTCCAGGGCAAGCGTAGCGCGACGCCGCCGCACCTGCCCTGAACACCGGCGACGTGCAAAAAACCGCCGCAGACCGCACACTTCTGGATCTGCTTCGCGCCACCTGCTGAGACGCATGAATACCCGCTACAACGCCGCCGACATCGAAGTTCTCTCTGGCCTGGACCCGGTCAAGCGCCGGCCCGGCATGTACACCGACACCGCACGGCCGAACCATCTGGCACAGGAAGTCATCGACAACGCCGTGGACGAGGCGCTGGCCGGCCATGCCCGACACATCGAGGTGACGCTGTACAAGGACGGCAGCTGCGAGGTGTCCGACGACGGCCGCGGCATGCCGGTGGACATCCACCCGGAAGAGAAGATCTCCGGCGTCGAACTGATCCTCACCCGGCTGCATGCCGGCGGCAAGTTCAGCGACCGCAACTACACCTTCAGCGGCGGCCTGCACGGCGTCGGCGTCAGCGTGGTCAATGCGCTGTCCAATCGGGTGGAACTGTTCATCAAGCGCGAAGGCAACGAGTACCGCATGGCCTTCGCCGACGGCCACGCCGCCTCCAAGCTGGAGATCGTCGGCAGCGTCGGCAAGAAGAACACCGGCACGCGCCTGCGTTTCTGGCCGGACCCGAAATATTTCGACACGCCGAAGTTCGCGGTGCGCGCACTGCGCCACCTGCTGCGCGCCAAGGCGGTGCTGTGCCCCGGCCTGACCGTCAAGCTGCACGACGAGGCCACCGGCGAGCAGGACACCTGGTACTTCGAGGACGGCCTGCGCGACTACCTGCGCGGCGAACTGGCCGAACGCGAGCTGCTGCCGGCGGAGCTGTTCGTCGGCAGCCTGAAGAAGGACCGCGAGATCGTCGACTGGGCGGTGGCCTGGGTGGTGGAAGGCGAGCTGGTGCAGGAAAGCTACGTCAACCTGATCCCCACCGCGCAGCACGGCACCCACGTCAACGGCCTGCGCAGCGGCCTCACCGACGCGCTGCGCGAGTTCTGCGATTTCCGCAACCTGCTGCCGCGCGGCGTGAAGCTGGCGCCGGAAGACGTGTGGGACCGCGTGGCGTTCGTGCTGTCGCTGAAGATGACCGACCCGCAGTTCAGCGGCCAGACCAAGGAACGCCTGTCCTCGCGCCAGGCCGCCGGCTTCATCGAAGGCGCCGCGCACGATGCCTTCAGTCTGTGGCTGAACCAGAACGTGGAGACCGGCACGCGCATCGCGCAGATCGCCATCGACCGCGCCAGCGCGCGGCTGAAGACCGAGAAGCAGATCGTGCGCAAGAAGGTCACCCAGGGCCCGGCGCTGCCGGGCAAGCTGGCCGACTGCATCAGCCAGGACCTCTCGCGCACCGAACTGTTCCTGGTCGAGGGCGACTCGGCGGGCGGCAGCGCCAAGCAGGCCCGCGACAAGGATTTCCAGGCGATCCTGCCGCTGCGCGGCAAGATCCTCAACACCTGGGAAGTGGCCTCCGGCAGCGTGCTGGCCTCGGAGGAAGTGCACAACCTGGCGATCGCGATCGGCTGCGACCCGGGCAAGGAAGAGATCGACGGCCTGCGCTACGGCAAGGTGGTGATCCTGGCCGACGCCGACTCCGACGGCCTGCACATCGCGACCCTGCTGACCGCGCTGTTCCTGCGCCACTTCCCCGCCCTGGTGCGCGCCGGCCACGTGTTCGTGGCGATGCCGCCGCTGTTCCGCGTGGACGTGGGCAAGCAGGTGTTCTATGCGCTGGACGAGGAAGAGAAGCGCTCGCTGCTGGACAAGATCGAACGCGAGAAGATCAAGGGCCAGGTCAGCGTCACCCGCTTCAAGGGCCTGGGCGAGATGAATCCCCAGCAGTTGCGCGAATCCACCATCCACCCGGACACCCGGCGCCTGGTGCAGCTGACCGTGGACGACGGCGACCAGACCCGCTCGCTGATGGACATGCTGCTGGCCAAGAAGCGCGCCGGCGACCGCAAGCAGTGGCTGGAGACCAAGGGCGACCTGGCGTCGCTGGAGGTCTGAGGCTGGGTGCGCGCGCTGGCGCTTTCAGTCAGCGCGTGCGCGGTCGTGCAGATGCCGCTTCCCCGGCCGGCTCGGCGAGAGCCGTGTCGGGTTTGCACTAGCGGGTTGTGACTGCTCCCGAAAGCATCGTGTGGAAGCGACTTCCGTCGCGACGCGCGAAGCAGGCAGATGCCCGGGCATCATGCCGTCGGGACTGAAGTCCCTCCCACAACATCCCTGCCTGCGCGCCGCACGACCGGCGGATGCCGTCAGTTGCCTGCGCGGCATTGATGCCGCCTGGGCCCTCAGCCACGCGCAGGCGCCGCCGGTACTACGCCGGTGCAGTCGTGATCCTGCAGTTCCTCCGCACCGACCCCATCGCCGGGAAGCGCCGTGGCGGCCAGCAGCACGAAGCCCGGGCGACCATCGAACTCCGCGCCGACCACCGCCAGGGTCTGGTGCACCATGCTCTGCTGCGGCGGCAGGCTGCGCGCCAGCAGCGTCAGCGGATTCGCATCCAGTTCTTCGCCCTCCACGCGCATGGCCCGATAGGCGTGACCGTGCAGCGGCTGCGGCAACGGCGCCCAGGTAGGGCCGATCGACGCCTGCATCGCCTGCAACTGGTCGCGCACCTGCGGCGCCAGGCAATCGATATGGACATGCAACTGGTCCTGCGACCGCGCCGAGGGCGGGTTGATCGTCAGGCTGGTCAGTTCGCGCGGCAGCGGCCGGTTCAGCAACCGCTCGACCCGGGTGCGCGCCTGCCAGGCCAGGCCCAGCCAGTTCGGCGCGCCGGCGGCGCGGGCGCGCGGATCTTCGATCCCGCTCACCGGCACCGTCGGAATCAGCAGGTACTGGTAGTCGCCGCGCAAGTCCTTCATCAAGGCATAGCGTTGGCCGGGCTCGGCATGCACTTCGCTGCAAGGGGCCGGATCGGCGCCGGCGCGCGCCTGCGGCAGGCAGCGCGTGCTCAGCAGCCGCCACAGGCGCTGGCGATCGTGGGCATGCGGATCGTGCGCCGCCGGCGACTCGGCCACGGGCGGCGGCAATGGCACGCTGGCGCAGCCGGCCAGCAACGCCGCCAGGAACAGGCTTAGCGGCAGGCGGAAACGAAGGACAAGCATGCGCAGCGGACCGGACACGGGACGGACCGGCGATTGTAGCCAGCGCCGATGAACCGGCATGGCGCGGCCGCGGGACTGCGGACCATGGCTTTGTGCACATCCGCCGTGCCGACGCCGCGGCCTAGCATGCCGGCTCCCTTCCTGCGAGCGACCGCCCGTGCCGACCTTCCCTTCCGTGCTGCTGGCCGTGCTGCTGGCGGCGATGCCGATGACCGCGGCGCTGGCCGCCGATGCCGATGCGGGCAATGCCGACAAGGGCGACAAGCCCGCCGCCGCCGAACCGGCGCCGCTGCCGGCCGACGCGCAGACCAGCCAATCCACCCAGCTCGACGGCCGCACCCTGCGCTACACGGTCAAGGTCGGCACGCTGCCGGTGAAGGACAAGCAGGGCAAGGTCGTCGCCGACGTGGTCTATACCGCCTACACCATGGACGGCAAGGACCGTCCGGTCACCTTCGCGCTCAACGGCGGCCCCGGCGCGGCCTCGGTGTACCTCAACCTGGGCGCGATCGGGCCGAAGGTGGTGGCGTTCGGCAGCGAGGGCGACAGCGCCTCGGCGCCGGCGCAGCTGCGCGACAACCCCGGCACCTGGCTGGACTTCACCGACCTGGTGTTCATCGACCCGGTCGGTACCGGCTTCAGCCGCTCGCGTATCCCCGACGAGCAGGCCAAGAAGCAGTTCTACAACCCGCAGGCCGACATCGAATACCTCTCGCGCACCATCTACGACTGGCTGCTGAAGAACCAGCGCCTGCAGTCGCGCAAGTACCTGGTCGGCGAGAGCTACGGCGGCTTCCGCGGCCCGCGCATCACCCACTACCTGCAGACCAAGCTCGGCGTGGCGATGAACGGCGTGGTCCTGGTCTCGCCGTATCTGAACCCGACCCTGGACGACAACGGCGACGTCTCGCCGCTGCCGTGGATGCTGACCCTGCCGTCGATCACCGCCGCACGCCTGGAACGCGAGGGCAAGCTGACCCCGGAAGCGATGCGCCAGGTGATCGACTACACCCGCGGCGACTACGTCACCGCGCTGCTGCGCGGCCGCTCCGACCCGGCCGGCACCACCCGCATGATCCAGCAGGTGACCGCGATGACCGGCCTGGACCCGGCCTTCGTGCGCCGCGCCGGCGGCCGCCTGGAGACCCAGGCCTACCTGCGCGAGGTGTTCCGCGACAAGGGCGAACTGGGCAGCCGCTACGACTCCAACGTCACCGCCTTCGACCCATTCCCCAACGCCCCCGAGCAGCGCGCCAACGACCCGCTGCTGGACAGCATCATCGCCCCCACCACCACCGCGATGGTCGATTTCGTGACCCGCGTGGTCGGCTGGAAGGTCGACGCCCGCTACGAGGCGCTGAACTACGACGTGAACCGGCTGTGGGACTGGGACGACGAACTGCGCAAGGGTTCGGTGACGCAGTTGCGCCAGTCGGTGGCGATCGACCCGAAGCTGCGCGTGCTGATCGTGCACGGCTGGAACGACCTGTCGTGCCCGTTCATGGGCTCGGTGCTGACCGTGGACCAGATGCCGGTGATGGGCAACGACCCCACCCGCGTGCAGGTCAAGAACTACCCCGGCGGCCACATGTTCTACAACCGCGCCGACAGCCAGCGGGCACTGCGGCAGGATGTGATGGCGATGTATCGGGCGAATTGATGGGAATGGGGAATTGGGAATGGGGAATCGTAAAAGCGGTTCCCCACTCGTCGAGACAATACCCCGACCTGCGTGGTTCGGGAGTGCTATCGCGATGGAGTTACTTGGCTACGCGACGTCGCCACGCAGGCAACACTCGTTGCGACAAGAGGACGTAAGACGTATCCAGATTCCTTTCGGAGGGCGACATCGTCACCGTTCGCGGGAAATCTATGCTTTTACGATTCCCGTTTCCCCACTCCCGATTCCCGGCTCCCTCACACCCACCCAGCCAAGGCGAATCCGCGGAAAATCAGATACGCCACGCCGGCAGCGGCCGGGATCGTCAGGATCCAGGCCCAGACGATGCGTTCGATGACGCCGAAGCGCAGCGAGCGCGGGTTCTTGGCGAAGCCCACGCCCATGATCGCGGTGGAGATGCTGTGGGTGGTGGACACCGGCATGCCGAAATGCGCGGCCAGGGTCAGGATCGTGGCCGAGCTGGTCTCCGCGGCGAAGCCGTGGATCGGATGCAGCTTGACCATCTTGTGGCCCAGGGTCTTGATGATCTTCCAGCCGCCGGAGGCGGTGCCGGCGGCCATCACCACCGCGCAGGTCAGTACGATCCAGGTGGCGATGCCCTGCCCCTGGCTGGCGTCGGGATGCAGGAACGCCAGCCACGACGGCAGGTCGTCCAGGGCGCCGGTGCTCTGCGCGCCGATCAGGGTCATGGCGATGATGCCCATGGTCTTCTGCGCGTCGTTGTGGCCGTGCGCGTAGCCCATGTACGCGGCCGAGGCGATCTGCGCCTTGCCGAAGAAGGCATTGACCCAGCGCGGCCGCGCCAGCCGCCCGAGCGGGCCGCCCAGCTTGGCCAGGCCGGCGATCGCCGCCCACAGCAACAGCATCACCGCGATGCCGAGCAGGAAGCCGGCGATCGGCGAGGTGACCATCGGCACGAACACCTTCCACAGCAGGCCCTTGTTCTTGGCCCAGTCGCCGAGGTTCTGCGACCAGATCAGCGCGCCCCAGTCGTTGTGCGCGGCGGCCAGGCCGGCGCCGCACAGGCCGCCGATCAACGCATGCGAGGACGAGGACGGCAGGCCCTTCCACCAGGTGATCAAGTTCCAGACGATGCCGCCGAGCAGCGCGCACAGCACCACCTGCGGGGTCACCGCGATCACGTCGGTGTTGAGCAGGCCGGAAGCGATGGTCATCGCCACGGCGGTGCCGGTCAGCGCGCCGACCAGGTTCATCGCCGCGGCCAGCATCACCGCCCAGCCGGGGCTGAGCACCTTGGTGGCGACCACCGTGGCGATCGAGTTGGCGGTGTCGTGGAAGCCGTTGATGAACTCGAACACCAGCGCCGCCAGGATCACGATCAGGACCAGGGTCAGCATCGGCGCGCCTCCACGCACGCGGCGGCGGCGGCCGGCGCGCGCAGGGCGCCATGGCCGCGCAGGCAGCAACTCCGCAGCGCGTCCATCAGGAGTTCTTCAGCACGATCTGGTAGACCACCACGCCGGCCTCGCGGCAACGGTCGATGGCCTTCTCCAGGATTTCGAAGAACTCCTTGAGCAGGAACATCTGCAGGTTGTCCAGGCGCCCGGAGTAGATGTCGCGGTACAGCTCCAGCATCAGCCGGTCGGCCTCGTTCTCCAGCGAGCGCAGCTTGTCGTTGAGCGCACTCATCCGGTCCAGGTTCATGTGGCGCAGGTCGTGGACCATCTCCACGACCACCGCCGCAGCCTGCTCCAGCATCGCCGAGCGCGGCGCGAAATCGATGTGCTCCAGGTGCTGGATCGCCAGCGAATAGCGATCGGCGAACTTCTCCACCTGCTTGGGGATCTTGTACAGGGCCGAGCCCAGGGCCTCGATGTCCTCGCGCTCGATCGGGGTCATGAAGCTGTCCACCAGCGCCTGGCCGATCTTGTCGGACGCGGCGCGCTCGCGCAGGCGCGCCAGCTTGAAGCCGTCCAGCGCCGGCTGCCGGTCGGACTCGCGCATCATCGCGTGCAGGGCCTTGGTGCTGTCGTAGGCGGCCTGTGCCGCCTCGTCGAGCAGGGTGTAGAACTGCTTGCCGGAACCGAAGATGGTCTGCAACGAAAACATGCAACGCGCTTCCCGCCGTCGCGGGGAGGACGGCACTGGGGCGGAATTATGACTGTTTGCTGACACCTGCGGGTAGTCGCGGCCCCGGGCCGGCCCTGGCGACGTCGGCGCGGCGTGGACGCGGCCCCCGCCCGGGTTTGTTACCATCGCCGCCGCGCCCTTCGCGGGCGCACCCTATGGACGACCACCCCACACC